>DAOWNP010000029.1 GCA_030642545.1 Desulfobacteraceae bacterium
GATGCACCTTGTTATGATCCTAAAGAGCTATATGGTATTGTCAGTCCTGATCTTACCAAACCTTACGATATAAGAGAGGTTATTGCAAGAATTGTTGACGGGAGCAGGTTTCTTGAGTTTAAGGAAATGTTTGGTTCCACACTTGTTACAGGCTGGGCAAATATACACGGATACCCTGTAGGTATTTTAGCAAATAACGGGATACTTTTTTCAAAAAGTGCACAAAAGGCAACTCAGTTTATACAGCTTTGTGACAGGCGTAAAATCCCGCTTCTTTTTCTTCAGAATATAAATGGATTTATTGTGGGGAGTGAATATGAAAAAGAGGGAATTACAAAAGATGGTCATAAAATGGTTAATGCAGTCTCTACAGCATCTGTACCAAAGTTTACAGTAATAGTAGGAGCATCCTTTGGTGCAGGAAACTATGCTATGTGCGGCAGGGCATATTCCCCAAGATTTCTCTGGATGTGGCCTAATGCACAAATAGGTGTAATGGGTGGAGAACAGGCAGCAGACGTTCTTGTTACAATTACAAATGATCAGAGAAACAGGGCAGGTAAGCCCTCTTTAACAGATGAAGAAGTTGATTTTATTAAACAACCGGTAATAGAAGCCACTCTTAAAGATGGGCAGGCGTATTACAGTACATCCCAATTATGGGATGATGGTATTATAGATCCGGCAAAAACAAGAGATGTTTTGGGACTTGCAATATCTGCATCTCTTAACGCACCAATAAGAGATGATGCATATGGTTATGGTGTCTTTAGGATGTAGGTTTTAAAAAGTAAAAAAAAAGATAATGTTTATAATATATAAAGGTTAAAACAGGAATAATTGCCATGTTTAAAAAAATACTAATCGCAAACAGGGGAGAGATTGCCTGTCGGGTTATAAATACATGCAGAGATATGGGGATAAAAACAGTAGCTGTATATTCTGATGCGGATGAAAAGGCTATTCATGTTTTTTCTGCTGATCAGTCTGTATATTTGGGGGCATCTGAACCATCTATGAGTTATCTTGATATGGATAAAATAATAGATGCTGCAAAAAAAACAGGTGCAGAAGCTATTCATCCGGGATATGGTTTTCTTGCAGAAAACCCTCTTTTTGCTGAAAAATGTGAAAAAGAGGGTGTGGTTTTTATCGGACCCCCTTGTAGTGTAATTAAAAATCTCGGAGATAAAATTACTTCGAGAAAAATTATGATTGATTCGGGAATTCCGGTAACTCCGGGTTTAACAAGCACAGAAGCTGATTTTTCTGTTATGATTATAGAAGCTGAAAAAATAGGGTATCCTGTATTGATTAAGGCAACTGCAGGGGGCGGCGGAAAGGGCATTCGTATTGTTAATTCTTCAGAAGAAATGGAAGAAGCATGTTCTTCAGCATCAAGAGAGGCTTTAAATGCTTTTGGTAATAATGAAATTTACCTTGAGAAATTTTTCACAAAAGCTCGGCATATAGAGTTTCAGATCCTTGCAGATAAATACGGGAATATTATTCATCTTATGGATAGGGAGTGTTCTGTTCAAAGAAGACATCAGAAGATTATAGAAGAGGCACCATCATCTGTTCTCAGTAATTTACTCAGGGAAGAGATGGGGGACATTGCAGTAGCAGCAGCAAAGGCATCCGGATATGTAAATGCAGGGACTGTTGAATTTCTTCTTGATGAGAATAATAACTTTTATTTTCTTGAAATAAATACACGTCTTCAGGTAGAGCATCCTGTAACCGAAATGATAATTGGGATAGATCTGGTAAAACATCAGATAGAAATTGCATATGGTAATACGCTCTCTTTAAAACAGGAAGATATAATTGCAAAAGGACATTCAATTGAATGCAGAATCTATGCAGAAGATCCTGAGAAAAATTTTTTTCCTTCACCTGGTAAAATTGATTTTCTAAAAGAGCCTTCAGGTCCTGGTATTAGAAATGATTGTGGGGTTTATACCGGATTTGAAGTTCCTGTTGATTATGACCCGATATTATCTAAGCTGATTGTTTATGCTGAAACAAGAGATCAGGCTATAAACAAGATGATTAAGGCTTTAAAAGATTACATTATTTTAGGTATAAAAACTCCCATAGAATTTATGATTGATGTTTTAGATTCTAAACCATTCAGGAATAGTGAGGTCTTTACAGATTTTATAGAAACACATTTTTCTGAATGGAAAAAAGATATGACTTTTGCGAATATTGCAGGGTTTGCTTTTATTATTGACGGGTTATCAGGAAGTAAGACGCAAAGTGCGGGATTGAGCCAGGAAGAGGATTTATCGCCATGGCAGACATTGGGAAACTGGAAGTAGGAAGCATGGCTCTTTTGATTACAGGATATTAATAAAATAGTGAAAAAAGGAGGGTGTTGTGGAATACAACCTTAACATAGATGAAGAAAAAGTACTGGTGGATGCCCTGATTTCTGAGCAAAAGATTGAGGCAAAGATAGGAGACGATGATTATAATATCTCATTTTCTTCTATTTCTGATAATCAGATATATCTTGTTGTTAACGGGCAGGGTGTAAATGCCTATGTGTGTGATACAGAAGACGGAAAAACAATCATAATTGATGGAAGAGCCTTTTTTGTTCAGGATGCAGATCTTCTTGAACAAAATTCAACAAGGAAAAAAACTGCTCTAAACAAACCATCAGAGGTAACACCACCTATGCCGGCAGTTGTTATTGTTGTTTCAGTAAAAACTGGAGACCGTGTGGAGTCAGGGCAAGGTGTTGTGGTTGTGTCTGCAATGAAAATGGAAACAACTCTTTTTGCACCATATGCAGGAATTGTAAAGAAGATTAATGTGAATGAAGGGGACAAGGTTATGCCTGGAGATATTTTGGTTGATATTGAAAAAGAAGAAGAAACTTTGGCAGAATCTTAAATCTTACCACCTGTTTGTGAAAATTATTTTATCCACGTTTTTTAAAGGGGAATTATGTTAAAAGAGAATATACCGCTTACTGACGATGATAAAAAAAGATATGGTTTTTTAAATCAAGACAATGTCGAGTTTTTCAGATCAAGGTATAATCATATTAACAGGTGGGTGGTTGCTGATATGTTAAGACGAACCAGTTATCATTTTCCAGATAAAACAGCACTTATTTTTAATGATAAATCACTCACCTACATAGAGATTGAGGGTGAATGTAACCAGGTTGCCAATGCTCTTATAGATGCAGGTGTTAAAAAATATGACAGAGTAGCTATATTAGCTCATAATACACATCACCATGTTTTGACATGGCTTGGAACAGCAAAAGCCGGTGGTGTTTACCTTGCTGTTAATTATCTTCTGAAAGGTAAAGATATTGCTTATTGCATAAATCATTCAGAAAGCAGGGTTTTTATTGTTGAAGATATTCTTTATGATCTTGTAAAAGATATTTTATCAGAAATTCCTACAGTAAAAACATTAATATGGTCTAATCAGGGAGATAGAAAACCGGCAGTTAATGGATTTATTGATTTTGATAAATGGTATAAAAATTATCCTGATGATGAACCTGATATAATACTTGGGATTGAAGATCCTGTACAAATGACTTATACAAGTGGAACAGAATCCCTTCCCAAAGGGGTAATAATTAGTAACCAATCGTTAATAGCCCAGTATATGGGGTGTATTATTGATGGAGGCTATGATAATACCGATATAAATTTAAATGCTCTGCCAATATATCATTGTGCTCAACGTGATGTTTTAATGAATCCAATATTCTGGCTTGGCGGCACAAATATTTTACAGGGTGCTGATATATCGCAGATATTAGAAAACATAGAAAAATATAGTGTAACCATGTTTTTTGCTCCGCCAACAGTATGGATAGGTATTTTAAGGCACCCTGATCTTAAAAAATATGATATTTCAAGTCTTAAAAAATGTTTTTATGGAGCATCAATTATGCCGGTTGAAGTTTTAAAAGAAATTATCAACCTTCTTCCTGATGCTAAGATATATAATTTCTATGGTCAGACAGAACTTGCTCCATATCATACAATCCTCAAATCAGAAGATGCTTTAGAAAAGCTTGGTTCAGCAGGAATGGCAGGATTACATATGGAATCAAGATTAGAAGATGGTATTGGAAATGAAATATCAGGATCTAAAGTGATTGGTGAAATATGTGGAAAAGGTCCTCATGCTATGATGCTTTATTTTAAAGAGCCGGAAAAAACAGAAGAAGTTTTTAAGGGAGGATGGTTCCATTCCGGAGATCTTGGGGTTTTTGATGATGACAGATATATATCTGTCGTAGATCGTAAAAAAGATATGATTAAAACAGGTGGGGAAAATGTTGCATCACGAGAGGTTGAAGAGGTAATCTATCTTGATAATCGAATAGAGGAGGTAGCTGTAATAGGTGTTTCGCATCCAAAATGGGTTGAGGCTGTTGTTGCTGTTGTTGTGCCCAAAAAAGGTGCAGAAATTTCAAGAGATATGATAAAGGAGCATTGCGATAAAAATCTTGCCAGATTTAAATTGCCTAAAGAAGTTGTGTTAGTTGATGCTCTGCCAAAAACACCAACAGGGAAAATATTAAAAAGAGATATGCGGGAAAGTTATAAAGATTTGTTTGCCTGAACAATTTGTAGTTTTTTTTATTAAAGTTCAAGGTGAAAAATAGATTTGACCACAGGCATACTTAGTTGTATTCCGAGGATCAAATTTATTTTTTAACGCAGAAATTGGATAAATTAACGTTTTGCATGCGTCGGTCGATCATCAGGTTATACAAAAATATCTATTAAAGAGCCGGTTATGTTTTGTCGTGATGATATAACAGAGCTGTTTTTATTATAAATTGTATAATCTGGTTTAAAATTTTCAAAATATCTGTAGTTTTTATTTTGAGTATAGGCATACCTGTTTTTCAAATAATTTTGATTAACATTTAAATCTGAAGTTAGTTTTGAAGCAACAGTAACGTTTCTTTGAAAGTATGGAATAAGTTTGTATTCAGATTTTATATCCATAATAATTTGTTTTGATACATTTATAAAAAATGTAAAAAAGAATACCTTGTAACCAAAAATACTCTTCTATTTTTTGGATATCCAGTGAGACAATACACTAAAAAGCTTTTCCTGATCAATAGGCTTTGTTACATAATCATTCATACCAGCTTTAATACAAAGATCGCGATCTTTCTCCATTGCATGAGCTGTCATGGCTATTACAGGCAAATCCTTAAATTTTAAATTTGCTCTTAATCTTTTTGTGGCCTCATATCCATCCATTACAGGCATTTGAATATCCATTAATACAGCATCAAAATTATTATTTGAAATAATATCAAGAGCTTCTTTCCCATTGTTTGCAATTGTAATCTTGTATCCGTATTGTTCTAAAATACCTTCTGCAACCTGTTGATTTATCGAATTATCTTCCACTAATAATATTTTTACATTTTTAAATTTATCTGTATCTAACCTTTTTTTATCTAAAACATCTGGTTCATCATTTTTTACCAGATCCATAAGTCCCAGCAAATCAACAATTGTATTCAAAAGCTTTGTCTGTTTAACAGGTTTGGTAATAATTGCATCTGTAAAATCTGTTTGTATAATATTTTTTTTCTTATTTGTTTGAAAAGAAGATAACAATATTATGGGGATAGCTGCCAAATCCGGCATTTTTTTTATTTGTTTAATAATACTTAATCCATATTTTAAATAAAACTCCCGGTCAAATAAAATAATCTCAAAAGGATCATCTAAAAAAGCATTTGCAAGCTCAGATACAACCTGTTGCTTTTTATCTATAACGGCAGGCAGTAAACCAAACAAAACAAGTGATTCATACAAACTCTCTAAAACAATACGATTATCCCCGGCTATTAGTACTCTTTTCCCTGAAATCAATTGGCAGCGATTATAAAAGTTATTATCTTTAGTTTGATCTGTATTAAACTCAGCTGTAAAATAAAATTTACTTCCTTTATTAATCTTACTCTCAACCCAAAGTTTTCCCTTCATCATTTCAACTAATTTTTTACTTATACTAAGACCAAGTCCGGTTCCTCCATATTTACGACTCATAGATCCATCTGCCTGAACAAAGGCTGTAAATAATTTTCTCTGCTGGTTTTCAGAAATTCCTATTCCTGTATCCTGTACCTCAAATTTTATAACAATTTTTTCACCGTCTTTACTTTTTAAATTCGCTTTAACAATAATTTCTCCATGCTCTGTAAACTTAAGAGCATTATTTATGAGGTTTATAAGTACCTGCATGAGCCTTAATGAATCACCAATAAGATTATTCAACAGACTGTTTGAAAAATATATTACCATTTCAATATCTTTTTCAGCTGCTTTTTGGGCAAACATATCACAAAGGTTATCCATAACTTCAATTAACTTAAAAGAATTTTGTTCTAAAGAGAGTTTTCCTGCTTCAATTTTTGAGAAATCAAGAATATCATTAATTATACATAGAAGAGAACTTGATGCATTTTTTATTTTACAAACATAATCATATTGCTTCCCTGTGATACCAGTATTTAAAACAAGCTCTGAAAATCCAAGAATAGCATTCATGGGAGTTCTGATTTCATGACTCATATTAGCAAGAAACACACTTTTGGTCTCAGAAGCTTTTTGAGCAAGTTTTTTCTCATTTTCTGCACGATCTTTTTCAACAAGATTTGTAATATCAACAAGAAATCCTTCATAATATTTTAGATTGTTATTTTCATCTGCTATGTTTTTTATAGAGACAGATCCCCAAAAAGAAGTTTGATCTTTTTTGCGCATCTGAGCCTCAAAAACAAAGGAATTGTCTGTTGTAATTCCAAAAGAATCAAATGCGTAAATCTCATCAGGATACATAAAACAGTCTTTTTTAAAATTAACTATGCTTTTTTTCAACTCTTCAGGTGAATCATAACCAATTATTTTCGCCATTGACATATTAGCATGTATTATTTTACCTGTTCCTGAAACTTGAAATATACCTTCTGATGCATTATCAAATATACTGCGGTATTTCCCCTGGGCATTTTCCAAAGCTATTCTGGCCTTTTTTTCATTTTTTAAAGCCCTTGTTTGAATTATCTCATTTTCCTTTATAACTTTTTCTCTCTCTCTCCTCATAATATTAATTCTATCACCTAATGCAAATGCTAAAAAGACTACCTCAAACATGGAACCTATCTGCCACATATTCTCTGTATACACATTACTGGGAAAAATCCCGAGAACTTTAAATCCATAAATCATTCCCCCCATAAGAATTATTATCCATGCCAGCAAATAAAATCTTGCTGATTTATTACCCTTTAATAAACTGTAAAGACCCACTGTTAGAAGGGTAGGAACCATAACCATACCCATTACAACAGAAGAAATCATAATGATAGTATAATCAAAAAAGAAAAACCCTAAAAGTTCAATTAATGACCATATTTTTAAAAGATTTAAAGCAGTATGGAACTTTGGGAACTCTTTTTTTGTACCAAGAAAAGATTGAGCAAAATTAATTCCGCAAAAAACACTTGTTATGAAAAAAAACGCAAGGTAGTTACTTCCCAGCGAGATATAATTAAATTCACGCATAATTCCGTTTAATTCCATAAAAAAACAGAGATGATGCGTTATAAGCACAGTTATATAATAAAGGTAGGTAATATCTTTTACTGAAATAAACAGAAAAAAATTATACAAAATCATTACAAAAATAACACCATAATAAATCCCTAAAAAAAAACGCTCATTCTGAATTTTTTTTATAAACGCAGATCTTGTCATAAGAGCAATTGGAACAGGCATAGAATCTTTACTTAACACTCTTACATAATATGTATTTTTTTCCTTACTTAAAATAGTTACATTAAATGCTATATCTCTTGTTGTGATTTCCAAATCTTTAATAGATGCATTTCTGCCTGATTTTTTTTCTATATATCCACCTTTTTTTAAAGGTATATAAAATCTCACATCATCTAATAAAGGATATGATATCTTTAAAACCATCTCCTTATTAATATTTAAAGGATTATATACTGTGAATTTCATCCAGAATGCAGAAGTTGTGTAACCAAAATTAGGAACTATGTTTTTAGATTGAGCAAAATCGTTGCTGTTTGACTTTGATACAATATCTTCTAATGTCAAGATTTGATCTGGATCTTCAAAAACAGATAGATTAAGACCTATCTCGTAAAGCTCTTTATCTTTTCTGATCTCAATAACAGGTGTTGCAAAACATATATTTGTAAATACTATTAAGGTAATAAAAACAGGTATGAGATAATATTTTTTGCCTTGTTTCATATTGTATTGTAAGTTAAAATGATTTGATTTTGTTTTAGAATTAAATTATGGAAATTCTTTAAAATACTTTTAATAATAACATTATAATTTTTTTATATCAACAAATAGATTAAAATATAAAAAATAACTATTCAAGAAGCGTGGATGAAAAATAAAAATGAATAAAAATTCAACTGAAAAACATCAGGCATTTGCTCAAAAAATGGTTGATATTCTTAATTATGGATCATTAAATCTTGCCATGGCTATCGGTTATAAAACAGGTTTGTTTGAGATAATGGACAAATTCACATCCCCTAAGTCGCTTTCTTTTATTGCAAAAGAGTCAGGCCTTAACAAAAGATATATTCATGAGTGGCTTGGCATTATGATTGCCGGAAATATTGTAGAAGTCTCTTTATCCCCTGACGAGAATAATCTTTTTTATCTTCCCAAAGAACATGGGGATTTTTTAACAAAACGTTCAGGTTGTGATAATCTGGGGGTTTATACTCAGGAGATCCCTTTGCTTACAACCTGTTCTATGGATTTGGTTATTGAAGGATTTAAAACAGGGCAGGGAATTTCATATAGCAGCTATCCGAAATTTCAGTCTTTTATGGCAGAGCTTGCAGATGCTAAACACAAAGAGGTTTTGATAAATAAATTTCTTCCACAGGTAGATAAAGGTGAACTTATTAAACATCTGTTAACAGGAATTAATGTTTGTGACTTAGGATGCGGACATGGAACGGCAATACTTCTTATGGCAAAAGCTTTTAAAAAAAGCCGGTTTACCGGAATAGATATTTCTAAAACAGTTATAAATAAAGCAATCAAAGATGCCAAACTCCAAAAAACAGAAAATATTGATTTTTTGTTAAAAGATGTTTCTACTTTAATGAATGATAACTCTTTTAAAAACAGATTTGATTATATCACAGCATTTGATTCAATTCATGATCAAACTAAACCATTATCTGCATTAAAAAGTGTATTTTATATGCTTTCTGATAATGGAATTTTTTCAATGGTTGATATTGCAGCTGATAGTGATATAGCAAAAAACAGAGAACATCCTATGGGTTCATTTTTATATACTGTAAGTCTTATGCACTGTATGCCTGTTGGTATGGTTGATAACGGATCAGGTCAGGGCATGATGTGGGGGAAGCAAAAAGCGTCTGCAATGCTTGCTGAGGCAGGATTTATTAACATTGAAGTTGAAAATATAGTTGATGATACTTTCAACTATCACTATATTTGCAAAAAATATTAGGAGCAGATAAATATGAATAATTTTCCTGAATTTAAAACCATTCTATGTAAATTAACAGACAAAATTCTTACAATAACATTAAACAGGCCGGAAAAGATGAATGCTTTCACCTCTGATATGTTTGCAGAACTCGAAAAAGTTACACAAATAATATCAGAAAAAAAAGATATTTATGTTGTTATTATTACAGGTGCAGGAAAAGCTTTTTCATCAGGTGCTGATCTTTTAAGCTTAACAGAAAATCGTAAAACAATGGATAAGAGCAGCAGCACTAAATCTAATCAGAAAGAATTCATTGCCTTTGGAATGCAGTATGCTCAGATGGTTTTTGATAAAATTGAAAATATTTCCCAGCCTACAATAGCTGCTATAAATGGTCATGCCATAGGAGCTGGATTGCAGCTTTCTCTAACATGTGATTTCAGGATTGCAGTATCAGATAACAGAATAAAACTTGGGTTAAAAGATGTAAAAATAGGTATAGTTCCCGGTCTTTGCGGGACACTACGGCTTCCGGAGCTTATAGGAAAATCAAGAGCAAAAGAGCTTATACTGACAGGTGATTTAATATCACCTGAAAAGGCATTTGAATTTGGTATGCTAAATAAAATAACAGATAAAGAATCATTTCACGATGAAGTAAATAAACTGGCACATAAATTAGCTCATTGTGCTCCTCTTGCAGTTGCTGCTTCCAAAAAACTGTTAAATGCCAGGTCAAAATCAGCAGAAATTGCACATGTTCAGGCAAAACTTTTAAGTTCATCAGATGCTATGGAAGGAATGAGTGCTTTTCTTGAAAAAAGAGAACCGGTTTTTTCAGGCAAATAAGATACTATTATGCAATCAGACTTTAAAATCCTTCTTGTAAATCCCTGGATACATGATTTTGCAGCATATGATGCTTGGGCAAAACCACTTGGACTTTTATATATCGCAGGAATATTAAGAGCTCACAAAACAGATGTTTCATATATAGACTGCCTTGACAGGTTTCATAAAAATGCAAAACCTGTCAACCCAGCTTTGAGAAATGGACGCGGGCCATACATAAAAACCACTATAGAACTACCAGCAGGCTTAGAAGATGTAAAAAGAAATTTTTCAAGATATGGTATACCTGTCAGCTGGTTTATAGATGATTTAAAAGCTCTTAACAAAAAACCTGATATTATTTTAGTAACAAGTCTTATGACATACTGGGCTTCGGCAGTTAAAGAAACCATATTTGTAATAAAAAAAGTATTTACTGATGTACCTGTTATTCTCGGTGGAATATATGCATCCTTGTGTTACGAACATGCAAAAAAAAAATCAGGAGCAGATGAGGTAATAACAGGGCAGGGAGAAAGAGTAATATTTGATTTAATCAAAAAACATACAGGTTTTTCCATCAAAAACAGATTTAATCCTGATGATATCAACACCTTGCCTTATCCTGCATTAGACCTTCAGTCAAAAATAAATTATGTGCCTGTTTTAACTTCAATAGGATGCCCTTTTTCTTGTGCCTATTGTGCTTCTAATTTTCTAAATACAAATTTTTATCATAGAAATCCTTTTACAATTGTTAATGAAATTTTATTCTGGCACAAAAAACACAATGTATCAGATTTTATATTTTATGATGATGCTCTTTTATATAAATCAGAAACGCACATAAACTTAATTTTACAGAAAATTATAGACTTAAAAATCAAAGTACGTTTTCATACCCCAAATGCACTGCATATCCGCTGGATAACTCTAAAAACAGCAAACCTGATGTTTATGGCAGGATTTGAAACTATACGACTCGGTCTTGAAACAACTGAATTCGAAAATAGAAAAACTATGGATAAAAAAGTAAACAAAATGCAATTTCAGGAAACTATAAAATATCTAAAAAAAGCAGGTTTTAGCAGAAAACAGATAGGTGCTTATCTGTTATATGGTCTTCCTGAACAAAAAAAAGAGCAGATAGAAGAATCTATAAAAATTGTTAAAGAGAATAACATTACACCGATACTTGCATATTATACCCCTATTCCACATACAGGCATGTGGAAGAAAGCAGTTTCGTCATCAAGATATGATCTTGAATCTGATCCCATTTTTACAAACAATGCTATTTTCCCATGCAGAAAAGAACCTTTTTCATGGGATGAAATTGCATATTTTAAAAAAATTATACAAGAGTAAAAAAGAGAAGAATAAAAGAGAAGTTTTAAATTTTGTTTTATTTCAGGAGATAAATAATGAAGATGTATATTGGTTTCATAAGTTTTTTTGCAGGCTCTTTTGGATATATTGTTTTTCGTTTTCTTTTAAAACCTGTAATAAATTATAAGCGTATAAAAAAAAGTATTATTAAAAACATAAAATATTTTGAAAATGAAAATTTTACAATAGATGAAAGCAAAATGATTTGTAAAAAACTTAATCAAAATGCAAAAGATCTTTCAAACTGTTATGACACAAAAATGCCTGTCTGGTATAAAACAATGCTTCATGAAAATAATGAAGATGTACCTGACATAGTTAATATTTTAATAAAATTTGAAAGTTCAAGAAAAAAAGAACATATAACAGCACATATTAAAGAACTTAAAAACAGGTTGCACATTTAATCTCAGATAATAATGTCATAAATTATAATTTAAGAGTCCAAATCTCTGCCGTCATGCCGGACAAAGATCCGGCATCGGTGTTTCATTATGTCGTTGGAATTATTTTGTATACAGGCTTTCGCCGGAATGATGGCAAGAATGAACCAATACATATAATATCAATGACTTAAAAAACTTTAGACTCTCAAGATTATCAGACTTGGTTTTCATTTCACGATAGTTTACGATTTGACATCTGATGATCAATATTATACACAATCCCAATTTATCATTTATTATAAAATATGCAGAAAAAAAGTATATTTCATTATATCAAACCTTCCGTACCAAAATACTGGCTTTATGCTGTAGCAGGACTCCTGTGGACTTTTGCAGGAGCTATGCTTTTTTTTAAATCAGAAACTATATGGTTATGCTGCATAAAGTATAATAATGCAGTGATTATATTGGGAGAGGGTGTGTTTACGGCTTTTTGCATAAATCACTTTATTTTTCATAAAATAGTTAATAAAAACCTTAAAAGAATTCTAAAATACCAAAACAAAGTCTGTCTTTTTGCTTTTATTTCCTGGAAAAGCTATTTTTTAATACTTACTATGATTTTTTCAGGGTATTTATTAAAAAGTTCCTCTTTTCCCAAACAGTATCTTTTTTTTTTATATATATGCATGGGAGCAGTGTTAATTATTTCAAGCTTCAGATATTACCTTTTTTTTATAAATTCATTAAAAAAATAGTGCTCAGTCTGAGAGCTATGTGACCCTGATAAAGACTGGGATACAAACACATCGTGTTGACTATTGACCTGTCAAAATTCTTTGACAGAGTAAACCATGACCGTCTTATAAGCAGGCTGGCAACGAAGATTCAGGACAAGCGTGTATTGAAATTAATCCGCAGTTTCCTGACCGCCGGTGTAATGATAGATGGACTGGTAAGCCCTTCAATAGAAGGTACTCCA
>DAOWNP010000357.1 GCA_030642545.1 Desulfobacteraceae bacterium
TCATCATACTCAATACGAGCAATATAACTTTTATATTTCATCATATTCATAGTGTTATCCCTGCCTGTTCCAGAAATTCACGAGCATCTCTTACACGATTGATAAGATGCAACACGAGCCCATACAATTTCATAAATTTGTGTCATTTATTTCAGATATTGCATACAACCATCATGAAAGAGACGTTGCATGCAACGTCTCTACTAAATAATAAATTTTTCATTCTTGAATAATCATTCTTGAATAATCATAGTTGCATCAACTGCTACAGGTATTCCATCTGTCACTATTAAAGGATTTATATCTATCTCTTTTATTTTGGAATAACAACACCCAAGATCACCGAGAGAGACAAGAATTTTAGCCATTTCGTTTCTATCTAACTCTTTTGCTCCTCTAAAACCATTTAACAGTTTTTGGGTTTTTATCCGGTTTATCAAATGAAGAGCAGATCCCATGGTTAACGGTGCTGTTGCAAATTCAACATCTTCTATAATTTCAGCAAAAACTCCTCCCAAACCAAACATTACACAAGGACCAAACTGAGGATCACGAAAAAAACCGGCTATAAGCTCTAACCCGTCTTTTACCTGTTTTTGAACAATAATTTTTCCATCTGACTTAACTGCCTTTTGAAGTTCGGAAAAATGAATTTTAATATTTTCACTGCCTGTAATATTTAAACGAACAAGACCTTTTTCTGTTTTATGAGCAGAACCTTTAATCAACCCTTTTAAAACAACAGGATATCCAATTTTATCCGCACTTTCCTGTGCATTTTTTACAGATAATACAACTTCTTCTTCCACTGTTTTTATTTTACATTTTCTTAAAACAGCTTTTGAATCAAATTCATCAAGAATCTGGTTTTCATATTTCTTATCTAATAAAAGATTATCCGGGATTTCGGCTGAATATGTATGTTTTTCATGTTTTTTTATCTCATTTATACAGTTATGCCTGGAAAATACTGCATTTATACATTCAACAGACCTGTAAAGTTCACGATACACAGGAGTACCATTATTCTGAGCCTCTATATGAAATTTTTTTGCACCATCAATAGTTCCAAGCAACCAGCAAAACAATAACTTACCTGATTCTTTAACTTTTTTAGATATTTTTTTCATATCAAGAACCATTACTGCATTGCCAGTTGAAGCATGCAGTAAAATTGCTTCAACATTAGGATCCTTGCAAACAGCATCAATTGCCACTTCAAAAGTTTTCGTAGGTCCATTTTTCTCAACTGCCGGCCAAAGATCAACAGGGTTTGATGCAGGCATCCAGTCAGGGAAAATTGTTTTAAGCTGATCTATTGTTTCATTTTGAAATTCAGCAAGAGTAAGCCCAAATTCATCTATATAATCAGTAGAGACAATTCCTGCTCCACCGCTGTATGTTAAAACAGCAATTTTTCCTGTAAATTTTTTGGGAAGTTTCGGATAAGTTGCAAGTGCTCTGCAATAATCCATCATCTGTTTAAAATCCTTAGTCTCTATTACACCAGCTGATGCAAGAGTGCTTTTTATAACAGCACTGTTTCCTGCAAGACTTGCTGTATGACTCATAGCAGCCAGCGCACCTTTTTTGCTCTTACCTCCTTTTACAACCACAATAGGTTTTTTTAATTTTCGGCACAAATTTAAAAACCTGGGGCCATCAGTAATTGATTCAAGATAAAAACCAATAGCTTCTGTATCTTTATCGTCTAAAAGATATTCTAAAAGATCACTCTCATCAACATCTGATTTATTACCTATAGAACAGACTTTACTGATTCCCATAGTTCCATGGCTTATAGTATCCAGCAAAAACCCGCCAGCAAGCATTCCACTTTGAACAATCAAAGAGACATTTCCAGGAGTAAGCCCTATTTTCCACATAACAGGAGATGCAAATGAGAAAACATTTTTATTTACTGCATCTACCAGTCCAATACAATTTGGACCCCAAATACGTATTCCCCTGCTTTTTGATATCCGAATAAGTTCTTTTTGAAAAGCTTCGCCTTCCCGACCTGATTCAGCAAAACCTCCTGACTCTATAATTACTCCTCTGATATTATTATCTGCACACTCATCTACTACATCAGCTACAAAAGGAGCTGGAATAAATATTATAGCAAGATCTACAGGTTTTTTTATATGTGACACAGAAGGATAACATTTTATATTATCAATTTCTTCATATCCAGGATTAACTGGATATATTTCGCCATCAAACCCAATAATCAAATTTTTTAAAATAGAGTAACCACCCTTTGCTTTATTGGGTGTTGCCCCTATTATAGCTACAGCTTTTGGTCTGAAAAAAAAATCCATTTACATATTCCTTTTAACCTATTGATAAATAAAAAGATGATAATTACTTAAAATACTTTAAAACCATATAAAACATGCAGTAGTGTCCGGTTAGAATTTTGCATGAGGGAAGTTTATTTTGTTTCTTACAATTTCCTAACCGGACACTACTGTAAAACATGTTCAAATTGTTTGTAATTATTAAAACATCTTAATTTAAATTTCAAGAGTTGACACATGAATAAAAAA
>DAOWNP010000200.1 GCA_030642545.1 Desulfobacteraceae bacterium
TAAAATCTACGAATATCATCTATACCATATTTTAACATGGTTATACGTTCAACTCCCATTCCAAATGCAAATCCTGTATAAACTGAAGTATCATACCCCACATTCTCAAAGACAGCGGGATGCACCATACCGGAACCAATAATTTCAAGCCAGCCTGTATGAGAACAAACCCTGCAGCCTTTACCTCTGCAAATAACACATAGTATATCAACTTCTGCACTGGGTTCTGTAAACGGGAAAAAACTTGGCCGAAACCTGAGTTTGGTTTTATCATCAAAAATTTCATGTATAAAAGTGGTAAGCACACCTTTTAGGTCTCCAAAACTAATACCTTTGTCCACAAACAGACCTTCTATCTGATGAAACATAGGGGTATGAGTAATATCAGAATCACAGCGAAAAACTTTTCCTGGAGCTATAATTCTTACAGGAGGAGGGGTTTTTTCCATTATTCTTATTTGAATAGGTGAAGTATGTGTTCGAAGAACAATATTATCTGAAACATAAAAAGTATCCTGCATATCTCTTGCTGGATGATTTTTTGAAATATTTAAAGCTTCGAAATTGTAATAATCAGTTTCTATTTCAGGACCTTCTGCAACCTCGAAACCCAACCTGACAAATATCTTTTTAATACAATTCTCTACACTTGTTACCGGATGCAAAGAACCGGATTTAAAAGGACGTCCTGAAAGAGATACATCAATATGGGCAGAGCTTAAAGTTTTTAAATCAATTACTTTAACAGCAGCCTTTATAGCTTTATCAATTTTATTTTTTAAAATATTGGCAAGCTTACCTGCCAAAGGTCTTTCTTCAACAGGCAGTTTTGATATACCCCTTAAAAACTGAGTTAGAATACCCTTTCTTCCTAAATATTTAATTGAAATATTTTCTAACTCTTCTTTATCAAATGCACTATCTATTTCAGCCAAAACATTCTGCTGTATCTTCTCTATATTTTCTTCCACTTGCCAACTCTATATATTTTAAAATAGATTTACTATAGATTGTCACATAATAAATTTCACAAGACTTAAGGGAGGAGATAATACTAATCGTATATCTACGACCGATAACGCAGTGAAATTATTTATGTGACAAGCTAAATATTATTCATAGATAACTGTGCAATACTTGAAAAAGCTTTAGGATCTGAAACTGCAAGTTCTGCAAGCACTTTCCTGTCAAGCTCAATTCCAGCAAGTTTTAGTCCATGAATAAATTTACTGTAACTTAATTTATTCATACGAACCGCAGCATTTATTCTAACAATCCATAATCTTCTAAAATCACGCTTTCTTACCCTGCGATCCCTGTAACTATACATAAGAGCTTTATCTACAGCATCAGCAGCAGTTCTAAAAAGCTTGCTGCGACCACCTCTAACCCCTTTTGCCAGCTTCAGAACCTTTTTTCTTCGCCTTCTTGCTTTAAAACCTCTCTTAACACGCATATTTAATCCCTCCCTCTATCCGTTAGGCAACATTAGTCGTATTTCTCTAACATTAGTCTTATCCACTATATTACCCTGACGCAAACTACGTTTTCTCTTTGTACTCTTCTTGGTTAAAATATGACTGGCATGAGACTTCCGATAAACAAACTTACCTTTACCTGTTTTCTTAAATCGTTTTGCAGCAGCACGATTAGTTTTTATTTTCGGCATAAACCAAAACTCCTCAATAAAATTTTATTTTTGTCATTACAAAAATATATGGCGCAAGACAACATATGCCCACGCCACTTAAAATAGTTGCAAAAACAGTAAAATACATAGGATCATTTTGTGCTTTTAACTTGTATCTGCAATATAATCACATCAATTTTCTTTAAATTTCTAAAATTGTAAACGCTTACAAACATCACAGATATAAATAACAAAATAGAAAGAGTAAACCCCATACTTCAATTTGCCTGTCAACACAACAAAAATATGGTGTCTTGTTTAACACGTTTACTATATAATTATAACAAGCAAAAAAGGACTATTTAGGAGATAAAAGCATCACCATTGTACGCCCTTCAAACTTAGGATATTGCTCCACAAAAGATATTTCATCAGTTTCTTCAGCAATTTTGGAAAGCAGTTCGCGTCCTTTTGAAGATAAAGTAATTTCACGCCCCCTAAACATAACTGTAACCTTTACCTTGTCTTTTTTATTAAGAAATTTCTTAATATGACCAATTTTGGTATCTAAATCATGTGTATCAGTTTTAGGCCGCAACTTTATCTCTTTTACCTGAAAAGTGCTTTGCTTTTTCTTTGCTTCCTGACGTTTTTTAGTAGCCTCATATTTGTACCGGCCAAAATCCATTATTTTACAAACCGGTGGTCTTGCAGTAGGTGAAACCTCAACCAGATCCAATCCGAAATCACCTGCAATATTCAAAGCATTATGGATAGATATAACACCAAGCTGCTTTCCATCCGGATCAATAACCCTGACCTCTTTTGCTCTAATATTTCTATTAGTATTTATTTTCTCCTGCTTAGCTATACTGACACCCCCATGTTTTTTGCTTAAAATAATTAACAACAAGCCAACTAAAACAATTTACCTTACTATATTATTGTGTTTTGAAAGGCAAGAAAAAAATTCAAGCATTTTTAATCAAACCCGGAATTTTTATAAAATAAATATATTTTTTTAGATGGAAAATAAATATTAAAACTGATATTATTAAATTTTAATAAAAAAATAAACACTTTTTTTAAAAAAATACGTTCCTTAATAAAAAAATAACAATCTTATATTAAATTCTCATTTATGTTTTTTCATAGTATTAAAATAAAAATAACTATATATCTTTCATTTATTTTAATAACAGGAATGATTCTCATTACTATTTTAATGATTTTTTTAGAACAACAAGACAGAATAACTTCTTATCTGTATAAAGAGCAGCTACTCTCATATTTAATAAAATTAAAGTTAACTGGTACAAAAACAAATAACTCAAATATAATTTTTGACATTAATGAAATAACAGATAAAATTTCAAATTCAGGTATAATATCTCTTCTAATAATTAATAAAAAACAACAACAAATCTATTATTCAACTGATAATAATTTAAATGATTTAAATAACGAAATACAAAAAGCAGCAAAGCTTTCTTTAATAAAAAATAAAAAAAAACATCGGTTTATCGGATCTTTTTGGGGTATATTATGGAATCAGCGTAGATATATATTGATTTCTTCACCTGTTTTATTAAATAATTCTGTAAGTTACAGCTATTGTGCCACATTAAATTTTGATTATAATTATCAAAGTTTTAAAAAAAAACATAAATTTATATTTTTTTACATAATTTTTAATACATTTATCTTAACTTTACTCTCTATATTTTTAATTAACCGTATTGCTATAAAACCAATAAAAACTTTATCAAAACAAGCTTTAGAATTTAATAGTCAAAATACAAGTGATTTTTTTGTTAATAAAAACAATAACGAATTCAGCGAACTAAACAGATCCCTGAACAATATGTTAAAGCGTATTTCAAAAGACAAGACTGAAATCCAAAAATCTTTTTATTCGCTTAAAAAAAAAAACAAACAATTAAAAAAAGCACATCAGGATATTATTAAAGCTGAAAAATTAGCTTCTTTGGGACGGCTTGCCGCAGGAATAGCCCATGAGATAGGAAATCCTATTGGAATAATTTTAGGTTATATTGAAATTTTAACCCATGGAAAAACTCCTGAAGATAAAAGAAATGAGATATTATTGCGATGTAATAATGAAGTAAACAGAATAGATAAAATTGTAAAACAACTGCTTAATCTTGCAAAACCTTCTTCTAATGAGAAACCAATAAGAATTCAGGTACATGAAGTGATTAATAATGTTATTGATATGTTAGATGTGCTTTCCGTAAAACCAAATTTAAAAATATCTTTTCTACCAGGTGCTGCAAAAGATTTAATAAAAGCAGATCCTGATAAACTCAAACAGGTATTTCTAAACCTTTTATTAAATTCCATAGATGCTATATCATCCAATAAAAATATAAAAAATGGAGAAATTACAATAAAAACATGCTTAATCAGAATCAAAAAAAATGATTTGCACAAAAATATTAAAATTACAATTATTGATAACGGCTCAGGTATTTCCGAGTTAGATTCAAATAACATTTTCGACCCTTTTTTTACAACCAAAGAGCCAGGTAAAGGAACAGGATTAGGTCTTTCTGTCTGCTTTATGATTATAGAACAGATAGGGGGAACTATACATGCTGATACAAAATCTTCAAATGGTACTGAAATGGTAATCTGTCTTCCACTAACAAATCATTAATCTTTTTTTAAAAAAAAGAAAACTTTTACAAAAAACTATTTAATCTTAAATATGTAATAATTAAATGTTATGACAAATTTAAAAACAATACTTGTCCTTGATGATGAAATCAATATGCGTCATATGTTAGACATTATGTTAACCCAATGGGGTTATCAGGTAAACACGGCATCAAACGGTTTTGAAGGTCTTAAAAAAATTAAATCCCAACACTTTGATATTATTTTATGCGATCTGAAAATGCCCAAATTAGATGGAATGGGCTTTTTATCCCAAGCCAAAGACAAGACAAAAGATACTGCTATTATAATGATGTCTGCATACGGAACAATTGAAACAGCTGTATCTGCCATGAAAATGGGGGCATATGATTATATTTCAAAGCCATTTAAAACAGATGAAATCCTTATAGTGCTTAACAAAGCTTATGAAAGAAATAATTTAAAGCAAGAAAACCTGTTACTTAAAAAACAGATTGCTACTTTTGAGAATCAGCACCAGTTTGGCAAAATGATCGCAAAAAACAAAAAAATGCTTTCTGTTTTTAAACTGGCTGAAAAAGCTGCTGATTATGATACAACTGTATTAATAATGGGAGATAGCGGTACAGGAAAAGAGATGATAGCAAAAGGTATACACTTTACAGGTAAAAGAAAAAAAAATCCATTTATTCCTGTAAACTGCGGAAGCATTCCCGAAACGCTACTCAATAGTGAACTGTTTGGACATTTAAAAGGGGCATTTACAGGAGCTGATAAGTATAAA
>DAOWNP010000083.1 GCA_030642545.1 Desulfobacteraceae bacterium
ATCAACTGCAAATGGGGTTGTAACCTGAAATCCCCATAAATGTTCCACAAATTTATCCATTGTTCTTGCCCCTGAATATCCCTCTTTTTTCATACCTTTAATCCACTTTGGATTAAGATATCGAGTTCTTAAGGCTCTGCCTATTGATTTTGGTAAATCTTCTAATTTTATGTTTTTTTTGTCCTGCATATTGCCAACCTGTACATCAGGATATGCCCCTGCCTGACTTTTAACTGCAAGTGATAGTCCACCAAGAAAAGCAAACATATCATCATTGTCAAGCATATTGTAAAGGTTCGATGATCTGGTATGCATGGTGATTTTTACATCTTTTAGATTGTTTTTATAAGCACTTTTAAGGGGTTTTCCCCAAATTTTTTCTCCATAGGCAAAAGAGCTGTGGTGAATAAAAACATCTGCTATCTCATGTTCATTTTCCCATATACCACTATTGGGTATTAAATCTTGAAGTGCACTAGAATATGCTCCTGGCATAGGTCCAAATATTCTAAGTCTGCTCAGTTTTTTTGCATCAGTTTTTAAATATCCTTTTTTTATAAGCTCAAGCTCTATTTTTCTGTTATTGACAGCTATAAAATTTTCAACATCTTTTAATGATCCTGCTATTCTCACTGCTCTGTCCATAAGTTTAATAACCTGTGCAAAACTATCCCGAAAAAGCCCGGAGGTCTGAATTAAAACATCTATTCTTGGGCGTTTAAGGACTTTTCCTGGAACCGGTTTTATATCCACTACCTTATCTTTTTTGTCCCACACAGGTAAAATCCCAAGCAGACTAAAAACAGCTGCAACAGAAACACCTTCATTCCTTTGCGTTTCCGTACTCCAAAGTATAATACCCAGTTTATCCGGATAGGTACCATACTTTTTTAAGTAATCTTCAATCATGTTATCAGCAAGCTTTTTTCCAATAGTAAAGGCTTCTTTTGAAGGTACTTTCTCAATATTAAAACCATAAAAATTTCTGCCGGTAGGAATTGCATTCGGGTTTCTCACAGGATCATTACCTTCACCAGAAGAAATATAACCACCGTTTAAGGCCTTAAGCAGAGAACTAATTTCGTTTTTACCACAGGCTTTTAGCTTATCTTTCATACTTTCTGCGTTAATTTCAGGACTTTTTTCGCAAATTACTTCTGTTAGATCAGAAAGAGCCTCTTTATCAGGAGAAATTCCAAATGTATGATGCCCGTATGGAATCAGACTCTCCTGTAGTTCCAAAATATAATGTTCACATTCTTCAATCGTTTCATCGTTTAATTCTTTTAGATCAAGATCCTTGTCAAGACCCAGTTTTTTAATCAGCTTACGAACACTTTTCAGTTTTTCTTCTGCAAGCTGCACATCAGTTGTTTGTGCATTATGGTAGGCATCTATCATACCTGTTAATTCACGGTATTCCATATACACACCGCCTTTTTTAAGAGAAGGAATAAGATGATCAATAATTACACCACGCCCCCTTCGCTTTGCCTGAATCCCTTCACCAATATTATCCACAATATACGGATAAATATTAGGTATATCCTGAATCAGAGTTTCAGGTGGACAGGAAAGAGAGAGTCCAATCTGTTTGCCGGGCAGCCATTCATGGGTGCCATGTTTTCCAAGACTGATGATAGCATCTGCATGAAATTTTTTCTTCAGCCAAAAATAAAATGCAATATACTGGTGATGAGGATAAATTTTAGGATCATGGTACAGTTTCTCAAGATCTTCACCAAAACCTCTTGATGGCTGAGGAAGAAGAATAATGTTTCCAAGATTGACTATTGGAATAATAATACTGGAATTTTTTATCATAATATCAGATTTTTCAGGCTGCCCCCACTGATCAATTACCGACTTTTGAAAATCTGCTGGAAGCTCCTTAAACCAGTTACGATATTCAGATACAGGAATTTGCACAACACTTCCATCTGCAATCATTTTAGATAGTTCACCAGGTGCCCATGAACCTATATTCCGCCCGCTTAATAAAATCCGCTTTTTTATTTTCTCTTTGGAAAACTCTTTGCCCTTTATTCTATAGCCTTGCTTTTGCATGGCATCAAGAATGGTTGTAATTGATTGAAAGCAATTCATATAGCTTGCACCGATATTCTGTTTCCCAGGAGGATGATTCCAATAAAGAAGAGCAATCTTTTTTTCTTTATTTGGAGTTATTCTCAGTTTGTAAAATGCCTTTATTCTTTTTACAAAAAAATCAATATTTTCCTGCATGGGAACTGTATCATAAATCACATCAACCATACCTTTTAGACGGGCTGCTGTTTTTCCTCCCAGTATGGTTGGTTCAATTGCACCATTTTGTTCAGGAATACATACCTGCCAAGCAGTCAGCAAAGGAGAAATCCCGGCAGCTGATTTTTTCCACTGGCTGATAGTTATAGCATGAGCCTCAAGAGGAATAAAAATTGGAGCATTTATTTTAGACAGGATCTGTCCTGTCTCCTCTGGAAATCCACGCAAAAATCTAAAAGAAAATCCACAAATAGAATCAACCCGTGGTTTTTTGTTTCTGTCCAGAAAATATTTTTTTAATGCCTTGTGGTAGGGTGGTCTTCCAAATACAGGTAAAACATTAATTCCCTCTTTTTCAAGAGCATAAATAAGCTGTTTTTCTATTTTACCGCTATCTTTTAAAACAGATGTACTTGCTGATGATGAAAAAGTTAAAATTCCTGCCCATAAGCTATTTTCATGAAAATTATTGCTTTGCCTGTACCATTTAAAAAAATCATTGTATGTAAGAAAAATATCAGGTGCTTTTGGATGAAATATACCTGATTCGGGTAATCTGAAAGGTTGGTCATATTTTACTTTTTCTCCGTTTTTTGAAAGGACAAGAAGTATCAGATTTTTAACATTATCTGGCGAGCTTGGCATAAAATACTTTTCTGTTTCAATATCTACAAAATAACCTTTTGCTTTAATTTTTTCAGCAAGATACGCACAACGGAGACTGTATATCTTTTGCTTGTCTGTTTTTAAGTTTTCAGCTATAAATGTGTCAAACTCTTTTTTCATAAAATCTGCGATTATAATATCTGCATTATTCACCTGCTCTGCCCTGGCTGTTTGATTTCTTATTTCACGCTCTGTTAAAAATTTGAACTGATATTGTCCGGCTATATGTGAATTTTTTTTAAGTTTTTTATATGCACGAATAACATTAAGACTGTCTCCTGCACTGATAATCATAAGCACTTTTTTCTTTTCCTGGCTTGCTGATACAATATGCGGAAGCAAAATAAATAAAAAACTCAAATATAAACACTTATTCAATTTCATTCAGCATCTCCTCCGGGATATAGACCACACGACCATCTTTTAGCTGATAAGCAGTACCAAGTTTGGTTCCTTCATCCCCCCCCACCTTTTTGTTTGTAACCTTTCTTGTTTTAATCTCTTTTCCTTTTTTTGTAATAATCTGCCATTGTCCTTCATTTTTCTTCATAATCGTGATTTCGCTTTCAGGATTAAAAAAGTCTAAAACCTGATAAGCTGACATAAGAGAAAGAAGCAGTGCTACAATAAAAACAAGAGCAACATCAAAAAGATTAGCTACTCCATCCATAGGATCACCGGGTTTTTGGTTATCAGAATGATATGTACGATTTCTGTTAAGATATTTCATAATATATATTCCAAAATAAAAGCTGTTTTAAAAAACAAATCATTTTCTGGTCATAGCCTCTGTTATTAGTGCCAGACGTCTGCGGTCTTCATTTATCCACTGCTGTTTTACTACTGAAAAAAAATAAGCGGTAATTCCAAGACCAATACCTACAACAGTAGTAGTAAAAGCCAAAATAAGATTTGAAGAAAGCTGAGCCATATTGCCCTGACTCAACCCGGCAAGTCCTGTACCCATAGGAATTAAAGTACCCATAAGCCCGGCTCCAGGCCCAATTTTAACTATCATTTGTACTCGAGATAGCTCTTTTTCTAAAGATTGCTCTTTTTTTTGCAAAAGATCTTCTATTTTTTCTTCCATAAAAGGCTTACGGCTATTAATAATATCTTCCAAATTTTTTGCGTATTCTGCAATATGTATGGGAAGTTTATCTTTTATTTCAAGAGGCAGACTGCGTTTTTTATAAATTATTACAAGAAAATCAGATAATTTTCCGTGTAAACGATACTGCTTTCGTTTAACTATTTCAGCCAGAAAACCTCCAGCATAGATTACGATCCAGATACTGAGAAAAATCAAAAGGATGACTACCGGATAAAGAAGAGCAGTTGAGATGGTATATAGTATTGTCTGGATTAATGGAAAAATATTCATTTATGTACACCTTTTGTAAAATAACTTTTAATAAATCCATATCCCCCAATAACAGATACCATTAGAAGAAGAATAGTTGTATGAAAGAAATTTATCTGCTTAACCGGATTATTGGAAACAGCCATAGTAAAAGCCGCTTTTATTTCCGGGTATATTGGAGCAATAATAACAGTAAAAAAAAAGTACAGAGAAACAAAAGTCATTGCTAAACCAAGAAAAGAGTTGGTTGAAATAATCTTGTAACGAAAAGGAAAAATCAAAACAACTGTCAAAAAAATAATTCCTGCAAATATTGAAAACAGTGTTAAAGTAACTAACAGGGGTGATACTGAAAAAAGAGAATAGGTAAGAGTTAAATTAAGCAGAATAACCGTAGCACATACAGGACATGGAAACAGGAGCATAAGCCCATAACCTGAAGGTTTATCATTTGAATCCACATTACTTTGAAAAAGAAGTTTACATCCCCAGAAAAGAAGTCCAAAGGCAACTGCATAATGCAGTAACATGCCGTATTTTAGCATATTTATAATTCTATCCAGATAGTCTAACAAATTGAAATTTGTAATTACATAAAAAAGGGAAAAAAAAAGGATAAGATATGTACAAAAAGTTGCAGATAAAAGCTTAATTTTTTTACCTGTTGAAACAGATCTGTTATATAGATAAGCACTAAGTCCAAGACCTGTCTTGATTCCAAAAACCGAAAAAGCTGCAAAAACACCGGTTATCCAAAGTTGCTTCAACATAACTGCCTCCTTAATACAATAAACAAAAAGTATGAGGTATAAATTTTCATGCTTTTTGTTTATTTATATAGATTGTCACATAATAAATTTCACAAGGCTTAAGAGAGGAGATAATACTAATAGTATATCGCAGGTTGAAACGCAGTGAAATTATTTATGTGATGGTCTATACGTGGAATGTGGATTAAAACTGATAACTTAAACCAGCTTCAAAATATGCCCCATCCTGCACATAATAGTTATTATCATATTCCCCTGTACTTGTATTAATTTTACCTGTAGTATTGTTGATTTTTTCGATCTCTTCATCAAAAATATTTTTACCAAGTACCCAGATTTTCCAACTGTTATTGATACTGTAGGATATTTTGGCATCAACAGTTGTTTTTGATTCATACTTTATCCTGTTAGTATAATCTGCATAAGTTGAACCATAGTAATTAATATCTGTATTTACTTTCAAGTTTGAAACAGGATAGAAATCAAGCCCTATTACACAACTATACTCAGGTATTCCATGTATCTGGTAACCATCTAAATTTTTTAAAACACTGGTATTTCCAGGCCGCTCCTTTATTTTCATCTGACCACCTGACCACTCTGCATCTAACCATGTTCCTGAAAAACGGTAACCAAACCAGCCAATCGGCAGACCATCAATTTCCAGCTCAATTCCCTTCATTTCTGCATCACCGATATTTTTAATACCTCCCCATGACATTTTGGAATTATCATGGTATACACTGCCAAATTTATCTTTATAATCAATAAAAAAACCAGTGATAACAAAATTCAAAGCCTTGTCAACCATATGTTTATATCCCAACTCACAGGTTAAAGACTCTTCAGGCTCAAGATTTTCAGGACTGTTTATTACAATATCATCTTTTTCACCCTTTGCTGCTGCCCATGCATAATAAGCAGGAGTTGGCATCCAAAAATTTTTACTCACCTGAAAATAAATATTTGCATGCTGGGTAAAATAATAAGAAGGTGCCACTGACCAGCCTATTAAAGTTTCATCCTGATCCACTTTTGTTGGTACTTTGTCTTCAAATTCCACTTTAACCTGATCTGCCCTGACTCCTATTTTCAATCCTACTTTTTCCGAAAAAAGAAAATCATTGTCTAAAAACAGACCGTACTGGCTGCTATCCACATCAAAATCATACTTATCTGTATTTTTATCCGGATCATTTGAATATGTTCTTGTCTGATCAAATTGTATATTTTCAAAATTAACCCCTGAAGACACGGTATAACTGATGTCTCCAAATTTAAAATTATAGCCTCCGGAAAAATTAAAAGCATATGTGTCCTGATCTTTATCGTCATAATATATACCAGAAGGTTCAGTATAAAGGTTATACATGCTTATATATTTTTCTTCATATTTGGTCCAGGAAATATTTGAATCTATAAACAGATTGTCTTTGTCATGTGAAAATTCAAAAGCAAATACTGATTCATCTTGCTCTTTTTCATTATGCCAGATAAGAGTAGGATCTGTTTCACTAACAGGAAAATGCTTTTCTCTCCGATAGTTATCAAGCTGCCACTGTTTTTTTTCAAACCCTCTTGCCATCTCAAAATCATTTTCAATTAAATTTCCTCTGATACCTATGCGGGTATATTCATTTGGGTTGAATCCAAGCTTTATCAGTCCTGAACTTTTATCCTCTTTTTCATCTTCATATCCGTCTGTATTAAAATAACCTGCATTAATCAGATAATCCCATCTCTCTTTTTTACCAAAAACAGTAGCATAGCTGTCAGTAGTATTCCAAGAGCCATATGAACTCTTAATTTCACAACTAAATTTCTCTTTTCCCCCTTTTTTAGTAATAATGTTTATTACACCTCTTGCAGAACCAGGTCCATATACAATACCAGGAGATCTTAAAACTTCTATTCGTTCTACTTGTGAAACAGGAATAAAACTAAAAGAGTCATATCTTGTATTTCCCATTTTCTGGGCTACCCCGTCAATCAGAATTACAGGACCACCTGCCATAGAACTCTGGGTACCTCTGATAGCTATCCCGTCATTATTATAAGTTGTATTAATAACTCCTGGAATTTTCTCCAAAGCCTCTATTATATTCTTAGCTCCTGTATTGGCAAGATCTTCAGCTGTAATAATGGAAATACTTGCCGGTGTATTAAGCATTTTGGATTTACCTGTAGCAGTTACAACAATCTCTTCTAATTCATGCTTTTTTTGCTTTTCATTTTGAGCCTCTGCATTAGCAAAAAAAACTAAAATCACCAATATAATTAAAATAAAATATCTATTCATAAAAAAACTCCTAACAATAAAAAAAACCAGGCTGATATAAAATAATATATTTTACCCGGTTTTTTATTTTTTACCTAAATTTTTGAACATTTTTTTTAAAAATGTGCCATTGCTGCTTTTAGATGCTCTATCCAGATATTTACCATATTGTCATATTCAGCAGTACCTTTAAGAACAACGCTGCATTTTACCCTGGCTTTTGTAAGAACTGATTTCCATGAATCATCCTCATCTCCTGCCATATCATTTCTTGCATGATCACCAGCAACAGACATAAAAGGCATTAAATATGCTTTTTTTATCCTTTTTTCCTTTAACATTGCTTTTATATCTCCTATCTCAGGAGAACCTTCAACAGTACCGACAAATATATTAGGATCTTGTCTCTGAAGATTAAACATCAACGCAGCATAAAAAGCATTTGCAGGATGGTGAGTACCATGTCCCATGAGCACAACAGCTTCTTTCTTTTTTCTTTTTCTGGGGATATTTTTAATAATAGCTGCAACTACTTTTTCCATATCATTTTGAGTGGAAAGAAGAGGAGCACCAATAACAATATGATTTATACCTTCAGGCATACTCTTAAACGCATGAGCTGTGCGCACGAGCTCATCATACTCTTCACCTCTTATGGTATGAAGAGACTGAACTGCTACATGGGTAAAACCCTGATCCATCATTTTTGCAAGAGCTGTTGCAACTGAGTCGAGATATGTGCCTTGACGTGCCAGTTTTTTTCTAATAATTTTCGATGTGTATGCCCAGTGAACAGGAATGTTTTTAAATGTTTTTTTAGTTTTTTTATCAATGTTTTTAAAAGAGATTTGTGCTTCAGGAATACTTGATCCAAAAGCAACAAGTAAAATCCCTTTTTTAACAGCATGCTTGTGTCCATGTCCACCTGCCAAAGCAAATGACGGTAAAACAAGCAAACTAAACAAACCAAGAAATAAAACTACAAGAATCTTTTTTTTCATAATTTCTCCTTTTCTAAAAAATAAAATTTAAGAACCGGAGCAATAAAAAAAACCCCGGTTCGATAAAAATCAATCCAAGGGTATCCCTGTTCTTTCCTTAAGATTTTCTTGCGTACTTTTATGTCCATAAAAATACGTAAATTATACAGGCAGGTCTTCTGACTTTTGGATCACACTAATAACCGAGCCTTCCCGAAAGCTTATTAGCTTACAGTGGCAAAAAATACGGTTTTCGTCCCCAATCACAGCGGCGGGCTCCGTCCCTGATTTTAACAGGGTTCCCTATTATGCTAAAAAATAGCACCTGAATAAAAAAATATATCTAATTTAAATAAAGAAACAAAGAAGTAAAGTCAAGTAAAATAAAGATGATAGAGGTCAGGGTCAAAGATAACAATGGTCAAAAAATGACAGGGGCCAAGGTCTGTTCTTGATACTTAGGAACGTGGACAAAACAACTTCCGCAATTATACATACAGACCTCGTATCTCAAACATCGAATTTGTACCTATAATAGTGTCAAATCAGTTAGTTGGGTATTTTTTGGACATTTACGAGTTTAAAACATTGCCTACATCCCTATGTATAGTACTTTGAAAAAGGCATTGTGCCAATA
>DAOWNP010000003.1 GCA_030642545.1 Desulfobacteraceae bacterium
CCTCTTCTTTTATTTTATTCAAAACAGTTGCCCATAAATTGGATTCTTTATTTGTTGTATTATCAAAAACATTAACTTTCGGAAATGTAATTTTAAAAATAGTTTCAATCCCAACTTTACTATCAACTTCTATATTTCCTCCAAGTTTTTCCATAATTCCACGACTTATAAAAAGGCCAAGCCCTGTACCTTTATTAACATCTTTGGTAGTAAAAAAAGGCTCAAATATTTTTTTAAAATTTTCTTTTAAAATACCATATCCAAAATCTTGTATTGTGAAAATAATATTATTACCAGAATTTTCAAGAGCTAAAATAATTTTCCCATTTTTTTTTGAAGCATGAACTGCATTTGAAAACAGATTTAGTAATACCTGCCTTATTTCATAGGGATCACTCCAGATAGTATCTGTAGATATGTCCATTTTTTTTTCAATTTTTAAATCTTTGGTCTTTATATCACTGATAATAAGTTCAAGGGTTTCATCTATAAGCAATTTTAAATCTATTTTAGAAATTGCTGCTGTCTGTTTTTTTACAAATCCAAGAAGTTTATGTGTGATTTTACTGGCTCTGTTTACCCCAATCTCTATTTTATTTAAAGCTTTATTAAGATCATTTAAACGAGGAATTAATGACATCTCCTTTTTTTCAAGAATAAGCTTCATAAAACCTGCAGCTTCACTTATTATTGCAAGTGGATTGTTAATTTCATGGGCAATTCCTGTGGAAAGAATTCCAAGAGATGCCAGCCTTTCTGTGGCAATCATCTGCTCTTCCATTTTTAATTTTAATTTTTTCTCTTTTCTTTTTTCTCTTGTCCATAAAAGTTTGTTAAATGCCTGTTTTATTTTGCTAACAAGATGATCTATTTCAACAGGCTTGGATAAATAATCAAATGCACCGGCTTTAATCCCTTCAACCCCGTTTATTGTCGATGAATGTCCTGTTAATAATATTACTTCCAGATCCAAAGGCTTTTCTCTTATCTGTTTAAGAGTTTCAATGCCGCTTAAACCCGACATTTTTATATCCAAAACAACAATATCAATCTTATTTTTATTGGCTTTTATAATTTGCAAACATTTTTCTCCGCTTTCTGCCTGAAGCAAATTAAAACCTCTTTTTAAAAGACGTTTTGAAAGAATATTTCTGTAGCCATCTTCATCATCAACCAACAAAAGATTTATATTTTCCATATTAGACGAGTCCTATTATTTTCCACCATGTACTTGCAACAAGTATCAATATAAGAAGTAAAATTGGGGTTGCAATCAGACCTGCTTTTGTTAAATCTGATGCTTTAAAATATTTATAACTATATGCAATTGCATTGGGAGGACAACCTATAACAAGAAGCATAGCAAAAGAAGTAGCTGTACCAAGACATAATGCAAGTACAGTTGGATTAATACCTTCTAATTGTGCCATTGGAATAACTATAGGCAGTATTAAAGCTGCAGCTGCAACATTTGCCATGGCATTAGTCACAAGTGCTCCAAAAACTCCTACTCCAATAAACATTACTAACCAGCCTTTGCCTTGTACAAAAGGGAAAAACAGATTGGCAAAATAATCAGCAGCTCCTGAATAGCCCATTGCAAGACCAAGTGAAATACCACCTCCAAATATAAACAAAGCTGTTCCCCATTCAAGGTTTTCACTAATATCCTGCCATTTTAAAATTTTTAAAAAAACCAGAAAAGATACACCAAGCATACCGGTTATTGAATAATGGATACCATGAATTCCTTTTGTGAGCCATAGTATAAATGAAAATCCAATAACAATAAGTGTAAGTTTTTCCTTTAAAGTTACTGGACCGATTTCTTCATCAAACACAGGCAGAGTGAATTTTGGATCAGGTCTAAAAATAAAATAAATGATTGTGACTGCTACCGGAACAGTTAAAATTGCAGCTGGCATTGCATATTTTATCCAGTCAAAAAAAGTTATTTCTATTCCTGTAAACTCTTTTAAAAAGGCTGCTGATACCATACACCTGCCTCCGCCAACAAGAGTACCCATGCCGCCGCATGAACAGGCAAAGGCAAGTGAAAGCATCATGAATTTTGCAGTATTTGTATGAGGTTCAATACCTGCGGCACGCATCAGAGGAAGCATTGTTACAATTCCGATTGCACATGCAGCAGCATCATGCATAAATGAAGATGAAATTCCAAGACCAATAGCAATGAGAAAGGTAAATCGTGTTACACTTGTTCCTGCTTTTTTAACAATATAATATCCTAACCGCTTTGTTAACCCTACTTTATCAAGTGCAATGGCAAAAATAAGACAGCACATGATAAAAATTACAACCGGATGCATGTATGGAGACCATGCAGTTTTTGCATCTGTTATTCCCATAAGAACAAGAAAAACACCAATACAAATAGAAGTAATTTCCAAAGGAATAGGTTCAAATATAAAAAGAAAAACAAGAACTGCCAAAATTGCCAGAAAACGTTTTGCTTTAGCTGACAATCCATCAACATAGTTGACTTTTATGATATTATTTTTAAAGTTGTCTGCTTTTTTTTCTAAAAATTCTCCTTTTGCTTCAGATGTCCCGGGTTTTTTTGCCTCTAAAATATAATCCCCTGTGGATATGCCTTTAGATGTGTTTAATGTAAAAAACTCACTTACACTTTGAAATAAAACTTTATCAACATCACCTGTTATTTTAAATTTTGTGCCTTCTGGTCTTGGCAAAAGCAAAACAAAAACACCTAAGATAAGAGCAATACAAAGCTTGAATTCGTTTGATTTAAAAAACATTTTTTCTCCTATCAATTCTATTTCCGAATTTTATAAGCATTCATTATCTTTTCAATTAGTTCTGTTAATTCACATGGTTTTATCAGATAATCAAAAGCACCAAATTCAATTCCTTCTTTGGCAGCTTCCTGCGAACCATGACCGGTAAGCATTATCACCTCCATATCAGGATCCATCTGCTTAAATATTTTAAGCACATCAATTCCATTCATATCTTCCATTTTAAGATCAAGTACAGCAACATGAAAATCTTCTTTACGAAGAGTCCTGATAGCTTCTTGTCCGCTGAATGCTTTTTTTACATCCATAGACCTTTTCCCAAGCCTGTTTGCAAGAACATTTACATACTCTTTTTCATCATCTACAAGAAGAAGTTTAATGAGATTATCATTTGTATTTTTTTTATCGGACATAAAAAAAACTCCCTATGGATGTCTTGCTGTTATCTCCTTTAAGCGAGCATCAACAATTTTTTCTTCATGTTTTTGTTTTTTTTCAGCAGCTTCTGTAAGTTTAGAAAGAAGTTGATCCATATCACATGGTTTCATCATATAATCAAATGCTCCGAGTTTCATTCCTTCTATACCTGTTTCAACGGTTGCATGACCTGTTAGCATTATTACTTCAACTAACGGATAAAACTGTTTGATCTCCTTTAACGTTTCTATTCCATTTTTCCCCGGCATTTTTACATCTAAAATTACAATTTCAATACCTGAATGCTGTTTAATCTGATTGAGTCCATCATCCCCGCTGAAAGCTGATATTACTTTAAAGTTTCTTTTTGTTAATCTCTTCGCCATTGTTTCTACAAAAGAGATCTCATCATCAATTAATAATATTGTAGCAATTGTCATAATAAATCCTTTTTAATTTTTATATATGGTATTGATATTCTGAATGTTGTTCCTTTGCCAATGATACTTACAACATCAATCTTGCCCCCAATTTTTTGTATTATTCCATAACAGATGGAAAGTCCTAAACCTGTCCCTTTTCCCACAGGTTTAGTGGTAAAAAACGGATTAAATATTCTTTTAAGATTTGCTTCCGGAATTCCTGGACCGTTATCTTCAACAACAATAACAATATGATCATCTTCAAGTTTACTCATTTTTGTTGAAATTTTTATTTTTCCACCTTTATTTTCCATGGCATACTGTGAGTTATTGATCATATTAAGAAGAACCTGTTGGATTTCTGCAGGAGATATCTTAATTAAAGGAAGATTTTTTTGAAGTTTTGTTTCAATAATTATCTTATTATATTTGGCAATTTGCATAGAAAACCCTACTATCTCTTTTACCAATTGATTTATTTGAACATCTTTAATTGTAGAGTCAGTTTTGCGTGCAAAACTAAGTAGTTTATGTGTAATTTCCTTACAACGTTTTCCCTGAATATTAATCTGTTTTAATGCTCTTTGAATTTCTTTACGATCTTCTTTGCTGCCGTAATTTTCTTCCATTAAATCTTCTATCCAGCCGGCTTCTTCCACCATTATAGCAACGGGATTGTTGATTTCATGAGCAATTCCAGCGGCAAGTTCTCCAACAGAAGCTAACTTGCCGCTTTCAACAACCTGGTCATTCATTAATTTAATCTCTTTGTCTGTTTTTATAATTTGAGCTATAACCTTTCTTGAGAAAACAAAAGCCATTATAACAATAGAAGATCCACCTAATAAAAAAATTATTCCTGCAATTATTTGCATGTGAAACAGATCAGAAAATGCATCTGATCTTTCCTGCCTGAAAAGCATTAGCCAGTTTCCATGATTTAACAATGAAGCAGCAATAATAAATTTTTTTCCTGATTTATTTTGTCTCTCTTCAATTAACACTTCCTTTTTTTTTGAGTGTTCAAGCCGGTTAAAAAAATATGAACAATTTTCTTGACAGGAAAATAAGGTTTTAGAAGGCTTTGTTTGATATTTTCCTTTCCGGTTTAATATAAATGCATACCCTGTCTGCCCTACACGAAGATTTTCCACAAGTGAATTAAAAGCACCAAAATCAATAGTTGCTCTTAATAATAACTTCTTTCTATTTTGTTTGCGTGTAACAGTTATAATAAAATGAGGATATCCCCGAAGCCCGGTAAAGACGTCACTTATATAAATTTTTTTTTTTAAAGCTTGTTTAAACCAATCTGCTCCTGAATATACTGCATTTTTTAATTTGTAAGGACCTGCATACAAAACCTGAACTCCATTTTGGTCAACAAGTCCCAAATCAACAAAAATATGACCGTATTCATCTTGTAATGCTGTTAACATAGAACGCAGCTTTTTTTCAGTTTCAAAATCTTCAGCTATATAATTTTTTAACAAAAATCGAATGTTTCCTGCTTTTTCATTTAAAAATGTATCAATATTTTGTTTATGTTTTTCAACTAATTCTTTAAGGTGGTCATGGACTTTTTCATGATATGATGCTCTAAATTGAAAAAGTAATGTTCCTATAACAAGAATCATTGGAGTAAAAGAGACAATTATAATTATTGAAATTATTTTTTTTGATAAAGTATGTAAATTATAAGCAGTTTCTTTTTTTTTCATTTAACCTCATTCTCCAGAGATTGTATCGTATTTAAAAAAGTCTAAAATATATTTTTTTATCTCAATACTGCTATGTCCGCTCTTTTGAATGAACACAGTGTTTTTTAACAAATTTGTTTGCGATTCATAGTCTTTACGAAAACCGTGAATTAATATTGGTAAAGGTGGAATGCGCATATTAAGTTTTTCCCATATATTTATATTCAAATTAAAGGGGAGTTCCGGATCGATTATCAAAAAATCCAGTAATTCATCTTTAAAAACCATATCAATGACCTCTTGTCCGTTTTTTGCAAGAACCACATTAAAATTGACATTGTCAATTTCACGTTTTAAAAATTTACGAATAGATGGTTTTCTGTCTGCAATTAATATTGTTTTTTTATTATTCATCAAATAGCCATTAAATTTAAAATTTGAATAATCAGCAGCAAATCTTATTTTTTATTTGGTATTAACGGATATTAATTAAGCTAAAATTTAATAAAAGCAATAATAATACCAAATAAAATTAATTTTAATATTATAAAAATAAGGGATATTAAAATATAAGTAAAATAATAGTAACATTCTGATAATACTCAATATTATGTGTAAAAATGCAAAAAAAGAAATAAACAATAAAAACCATTTTATTAACAATTAAGATATAATTATCAGAAAATCAAGTGTCAGTTTTTTTTACTATATGTAAATCAGTAAAATATTAAAAACGTTTTTTCTAACAATTATAAATAACAATTATAAAAATGAAGCAAGTATTCTTAAACCATTATTTTTTTTAAAGAATTAAGAGCCAGTAACAATGATAAAAAAAATAGAGCCAATATAAGTATGGATGAAGCAAGAAGGATGATTGTATGGCTTTTTTTAAACCCAAAATTTTTGATCATTCCTGTTCCAATAAGCCACCACTTCCATGGCTCTACCATCCAGATACAAAATGGAATCCAGGAGACAAGTACTGTTATTCCGGTTGAAAAAGCATAAACACTGAAAAATCTTGAGAATGTAATCTGTTTTTTCATAAACATGGTCGTAAGAATATAACTAAAACCAGCAGCAATAAAAACCATGCCTATGGAATTAATAAAATATATCCCTGTTTCCAAAAAAGAGTTGTCCTGTGTTTGAGTCAACAAGATACTGCTGCTTGAGATTATACATGAAATTATAAGAAACACAAAAGGATATTTTATCTTTAAATCTTCAGGAGTTTCACTGAAAAACTTTCCAGGTTTTTTTAATATTTTGCTCAAAGTGTTTATATAACATTTTATGGTAAAATTATTCATTTAATTAAAAATACCTGTATAAGACGCAATGCCAAGTATTAACATTACTATTGTTAGGAAAAAGAAAATTTTACGCTCTACCTGTTTTGTAAAATACAGTTTTCCTTCATGAAAACATATCCCTCTTTTTTTTTCAGATATAGTATTGTGGTTAGTATTTTTCATACAGTTTCCTTTTTAAAGAGATGTTAAAATTTTGGTAACAAAGAATCCTTATATAAAAAGGTATAATTATTTCATACCGAACCAATAGATTTGGTTTGGTATGAAATGTGTTTTAATTAGAAACCGGGCAAATTGCCAAAACCTCTAAATCCCCAGTAACCAACGGTTAAAATAATAAGCATAATATTGGCAATTACCCACATAATAGCTCCTACCCTGAAATAATCTTTGGGTTCAAGGTATCCGCTGGCATAAACAATAGCATTAGGCGGAGTGCCTATAATAAGACAATAGGCAAAGGATGAAGCTGCTGCCGTACTCATAGCTATGAATGGCAGAAATGTTGTTCCGGGATGAACCAGCCCTGCCATATTTAACGAAATAGGACCTACAGCTGCAGCTGCTGGCCCATCTGCCATTAGATTGGTAAGAATTGCTGTAAGACCGTTATTTATCAGTAGCAAAGGAGTACCAGATTCCATTCCAAGGGGAGCTAAAAAGTCTATGCATGTCCTTGCTAACCAGTAAGCAGCCCCTGTGCTATCTAAAGTACGACCAAATATAATGGCTCCGGCATAGAGCCATACAACCCCCCAGTCAACCTTTTCCTGATAATCTCTCCAGTTCACTATTCCTGCCATGAGGTAGGCCACAGCACCTGCTATTGCAATTACACCAATACCTAATCGTACAGGATAAATACCCATATTATAAAATATTTTTTCAGTAAACCAGCCAAAAAGCATGACAAGAAAAATAATCAGAGCTATTACCTGATGCTTGTTCCAGTCTCCCATTTTGTCAATCTCTGTTTTTAAATGATTCATGGCAGGTGCAAGACTTGTAATTTTTGGGTTAAATCTCCAGTTAAGAACAATCCATGTGCATGGAATCATGGCAATTAAAAATGGAAAAGCATAGCTGACCCATTGGAAATAACCTATATCAAAACCAAACATATCTTCGAGATAGGTCATCATGATAACGTTTCTGGCACCTCCTGAAGGTGCTCCAAATCCACCGATGTTACATGCCATGGCAATACCAATCATAAGCATCTTGGCAAGTTCCGGATCTTCAGGAATCTCTTCGGTCAAACTGTTTTGGTAAAGAAGAATCCCAATAGGCAGAAACATGGCAGCCAGGGCATGATCTGAGATAAAAGCAGCAAGGGGTGTAATAAGGACAAAAAAGATAAGTGTGATCCATTTTACATCAGGAACAGCTAATCTTTTAAAGATCATAAGGCAGACTCGTTTATCAACTCCGGTTTTTACAAAAGCTGCAGCAAACATAAGACTTCCCATGATAAACCAGCAGGCATCGCTCCAGTAAAGCATGGCAACCTGTTTTCTTGAAATAACATTTGTAAAGACAAAAATCAATCCAATGCAAAAGGCAACACTGGGAAGAGGAATACATTCTGTTACAAAACAGAATACAACAAAAACCATGGTAGCAATAGCAACCTTAATACACCAGCTTCGTTTGTCAGCTGCTTTTTTATCCTTACCCTCTAACTCATCATAATTAAGTTTGTCTTTCCTGAGTTTCAGGCATTCCTTCATCATATTATTGTAAGTTTCTGGAGTAAAATTTTTATCAATATATAAATGAACTTTTTTAAGGTTGGTAGAATTTACAGCAATCTTATATTTTTTGCACCATTTTACATCTCTTTCTAATAATCTGTTTTTATTCAGGGCTCCCAGCTGCATGTTTTGTTCCATTATACGTGCTGTTAAAAGCTGCCACTGAGAAACATCAATGGATTTTTTATTAAAGAACTCCATGCTTATATAGCTGATAACTGCTTTTGGACCAATACTATATTCAGTTCCAACATCTTTCATACTATTTGGAGTCGGCAATATTAAAATAACTGCAAAAATAACAACTGGGAAAATAAATAATTTCCAGTCTACATATTTGTCATATCCGGTTAGTTTGTTCTTTTTTTTTGTCATTTTTTATTCTCCCTTTTTTTTTATAAAAGAGTTTGTATCAGGACCCTTTAAAAGGTGTTTTTTTGTATTACATAGATTTTGACAACCTGCACAGTGAAATTTTTTATCTGAAAATCTATAAAATAATATTAGTTATCTCAAAAAAGATATCCTGTTCTCTGATGATGCCTATCACTCTGTTTTTATCTGTAACAAGAAGTCTTCGTAACTTGTTTTTGTACATAGAATCAGCCACTTCCATAAGATTAGTGTTTTTATCAATTGTAGGAGGTGCATCTGACATAAGATCACCTGCTTTTTTATTAGCAAGAGCTTTTACCTGAGTAAAAAAAAGTCCCTCCCAGAATATAGGAGAATATTGAACACTATCTGCTGTAGAAGGTTTTGGAGCTGAAAGATAAGCAGGTCTTATGGCCTGAATCATATCATTGATACTTAAGAGTCCGACAGGGTTTTCTTTATCATCAAAAACAAGTAGTGATCTGTGGCCTGCTTTCATAATTTTGTCGCTGATAACAGATACTTTAAAAGAATCCATGAGCTTTTCTACTGCTTCCTTAACAGTAGCCTCAACAGAGATTATTGTGTAATCGTCAATAGTGAGCATGATATCCTTAACTTTTTTGTCTTTTTGTTTTGCTCCAAAATGTTTTGATGCAAAAGCATCATTAATTTTTAGTGCAAGAATATCAATATCGCATGGTTTGTTAAGGTAATCAAATGCGTCATAAACAAGTGCCTTGTCAGCAGAAAGCGGGTTACCATGTCCGGTAAGCATTATCACCTGAATATCCGGGTCAATTTTTTTGATTTCAGACAGGGCTGTAAGACCGTCTATCCCATCCATTTTAATATCTAAAATTACAACATCTAAAGATTTTTTGGTTACAATGCTTATTGCTTCTTCACCGCTTTTAGCAATAGTGGTTATAAATCCTTTTTTGTTCAGGAGTTTTGCTGTGGTTTCACGAAATCTCTCTTCATCATCTACCATTAATACTTTTATTTTTGAAGACATAGGAGTACCTCCTTAGTTAATTTTCGGAATTTTTTAATATTTCCCTCGGAGACTTCATAAATTTTTTCATCTGAGCACTATGAATTTTCTCTTCAAGTTTTTGTATTTTTGCAAAAGCATTTTCAGTTTTTTCAATAATATCTTCTATATCAGCAGGCTTCATGAGATAATCTGTAGCACCTGATTGCAAACCATGCACAGCAGATTCCACGGTTGCATGACCTGTCAGCATGATAACTTCTACCATTGGGTATAATTTTTTTATCTCCAATAACGTAGCATTTCCATCCATTCCAGGCATTTTTACATCAAGTATAACCACATTAATATTATGTGACTTCAATTTCTCCAATGCTTCTTTTCCACTTAAAGCTGTAACAGTATCATAGCCTTTTTTCATAAGAAGTTTGCTTGTAGTTTGAAGAAACCTTTCTTCATCATCCACCAGCATCATTTTTAATTTTGCCATGTTTTCCCCCCTGTTAAGGAACAAAAACTTTATAACTTTTTAAACTGGCTTGTCCTTATGTCCATTTTCTATGTTACTCAAACAGCTGCATATCAACAAACTATGTACATATTTGAAGCACTACGTAAGATGAATATAAATCCTGCACCAGTTTTCTTTGTTATTTTGTTCCTATTCCTAATTCATAAAATGGTTAACTTTTAAATTTATATATAAATCATCAAGTATATACCGGAAAAGAAATTGAAAAAGTTGTTCCAATATTTACCTGACTGTTTACCTCCATTTTTCCTCCCATATTGTTAATAATTCCATAACAAACAGAAAGCCCTAAACCTGTCCCTTTTCCAACAGATTTGGTTGTAAAAAAAGGGGAAAAAATCTTTTCTAAATTTTCTGGATTAATTCCAATACCATTGTCTGAGATATTGATTTCAATGTCTTTGTTGTTTTTTAATTCTGATTTTACAATTAGTTTTCCGCCTGATGTCCCATGCCGTTCAAGAATAGCGTCTATTGCATTATTAAAAAGGTTAAGCAAAACCTGCTGTAGTTGTGATGTATCTCCATAAACAGGAGTTATGTTCAAGGCAATATTCTGTTTAATCTCAATACCATGAACAAATGCTTTTTTTGATATCATTTCAATTATTTCCGGTATGAAAACCTTTAGATCTATCTCTTTTTTTTCAGGTTCACTTTGCCTTCCAAATTTCAATATTTGCTGAGTAATTTTAGAACATCTAAAAATCTGAAGTTTAATTTGTTTTATGGAATCTTTTAATTCATCAATAAATTCTGAGCACTTTAATTGCTCTGTTTCTATTAATTCGGATAAATTTAACTCCATCAATGACTGTTCGCTTTGAATAATTTGAAGCGGATTATTTATTTCATGTGCAAACCCTGCTGCCATTTCACCAAGTTCTGCCAATCTGCTTGCACCTATAAGCTGTTGATTCAATTGTTCTTTTTCCATATCCATGTTTTTTAACAATCTTATAATGCGTTCTGTTATTAAAAAAACAGCAAATATTATACAAATACCCCATGTAATCGAAATATAAATAATAAGTTTTGAAGCTTTGTTGACTGCTTTAAATGCATCAGATTTTTCCTGTCTTGCAATTAGCATCCAATTATTATTTTTTAGCCATGTTGTAGCATAAACATATTTTTTGTCTTGATTTAGAATGTTAATGCCTGTGTGTGGTTTTAAATATTTTGAGTTGTCTTCTGGTTTCTCCATAAGGATTCCACCTGATCTTGGTTCTGTTTGCAGTATGCCATCCTTATTTATAATATAAGCTTCCCCTGTTTTACCTATACGAACTTCCTTTACAAGCTTATTAAACATAAAGGTATCAATAGTAGCCCGAATTACCCATGGATTTTTCTTATCATTTTTTTTTAGAGCTATAATAAAATGAGGTGTTTTTCTATATCCGAGAAAAATGTCACTGATGTATTGTTCTTTTTCCATGACCTCTTTGAACCATTCTTTATCTCCATAATCTTTACCAATCAATTCATAAGGACCGTGATAGGCTATGTGAATACCATCTTTATTAAAAATACCAAGATCAATAAATGCAGGAAACTCTTGTTTAAGTTTTTTGAAGATATTTTGAAGCATTCTGTTATCTGTAAGGGTATCTAATTCATAAGAATGAAGAATAAACTCAATATTGGATTTACGTTCATTGAGAAATGCATCAATCATATGTCCATGATCTCCTACAATTCTTTCCAAACTTGAAATAGTACTATCTTCAAGAGATGTAGTAAAATAGTAATATCCTATACTCAAAGCCGATATAAATGGAATTGCAGGTACCAGAATCATACTTATAAATATGATTTTTTTTATTTTAATATAATGTTCTTTTTTTAGCATACTGTTTTTCCATGTGTTTAGGGTAACTCAATTAAGTTGAGTCTGTTTTTAAGTTATAAACAATATATTTTAAAAAACATTATAAAACAGCAATGTCTGTACCAGATCATAAAACAATCTTGATATTAACAATTAACAGGAATATAATTTTTTATTAATAAATACCTATATCTGTTAATAGTGCAAAAATATTGTTTTGTTATTTACTGTACAGGATGTTGAAAAATACAGTTTTAAATAAATTTTTAGTTTTATAGTAGTTTGTGTAAAGAAAAAAATAAGAAACATTTTATCGGTCGATAAAATATTATTGAGAAAAAATTAAATGTCAGCTTTTTTTACTATGTGTAAAAATCAAATTGGATCTAAAGTAGCTGATGTGTCAATTTGAATATTGTGTTTTTTTATTTTAGCATGCAGTGTAGGTCTTGACATGCCAAGAAGCTTTGCAGCTTCTGTACGATTCCCTTCAGTTATATTTAATGCTTCACTTATGATAATAGCTGCAAAACGATCAATACAGGAATCGTAAATATTTCCCTCTCCCACTTCTAATTCTGACATAAGCAGCATACGAACATATTCACAAATGTTTTTATTAAACAAATTAAGGGCATTATCTTTTTGTTGTTTGTTAATATTTAATGCACCAGAAATTTCTTTTGAACTTAAAGGAGCACCTCTGTTAAAAACAAGAGTTTTTTGAATTACATTGGAAAGTTCCCGGATATTACCAGGCCATGAATATTTTTCCAATAAAAGCATTGCAGCATCTGTAATTCCCGGGTTTTTAATGCCAAGTTCTGCTGCGAATTTTGCTGAAAAGTATTTTGATAGTAATGGAATATCTTTTTCTCTTTTACAAAGGGGGGGCAGATTAATAGTTACAACTTTAAGCCTGTAATATAAATCTTCTCTGAATTTGTTTTCAGTAATTGCTTTTTCAAGATTTTTATTGGTAGCAGTAATAATACGAACATCCATTGCAATAATTTCCTGTCCACCAAGGCGTTCTATAGTTTTTTCCTGAATCAGCCTCATTATTTTGGACTGAAGATTCATTGATAAATCACCTATTTCATCAAGAAAAATTGTACCTCCATTTGCTTTTTCTATTTTACCTATACGTTGAAAAGCTGCACCTGTAAAAGCTCCTTTTTCATAACCAAACAGCTCACTTTCTAATAAATTTTCTGGAATAGCCACACTGTTAATTGTTGAAAAAACTTTGGTTGAGCGATTGCTGTACTGATAAATTGCTCTTGCAACAAGCTCTTTTCCTGTGCCTGAATCTCCTCTGATAAGAACAGTTGCATCTGTAGCTGATACACGGCCTATTGCTTTATACACTTCTTGCATTGATCTGCATTTACCAATTATTATTTCATTTGAAAAATCATCCGGTTCAACATTCATTTGAATCGGTGTCCGCATAAATATTCCTACTTCAATGGCCTGTTTAATAATTTTAAGCATTTCAGGAATATTAAATGGTTTTAAAATATAATCAAATGCTCCTGCTTTTATAGCTTCAATAGCTGTTGCAGTAGTACTGTATGCTGTCATCATGATGACAGGAAGTTTTGGCTTAATTTCATGTATAAATCTAAAAGTCTTAAGACCGTTAATTCCGGGAAGACGCATATCAAGTATAACAAGGTCAAATTTTTCTTTTTTACAAAGTTTAATCCCTATTTCACCCGACATTGCACTTTTAACGAGATAACCTTCTTCAGTCAGAAGTTTTTCAAAGCTTAGCCGTAACTGGTCATCATCATCTATAATCAGAACTGAATACAAAATCTTATTCCTTTACTGGAAGAGTTATAATAAATTCGGTTCCCTCATTTTCTTTTGAAACTACATCTATTTTACCATGATGTTCTGTTATAATACGCATAGCAATACTTAGGCCAAGACCTGATCCATCTTCTTTTGTCGTAAAAAAAGGCTCAAAAATTTTTTTAATTTCTGTATCTAAAATACCAGGGCCTGTATCCAACACTCTGATAACAATATATTTACAGGGAAAATTTGAATGATATTCTTCATAAATTGAAATCATTCCTTTATTTTCCATTACTTCACAAGCATTAATAATTATATTTACAAATACTTCTTTTAATTGATCAATATCTATATATATCTCTGGAAGCTGTTTTTTTCTAAAAATTTTTGTTTTTACATTATATGCTTTTAAACGATGTTTTAAAAGCAGCATAACCTGATCAATCATATGAGATGGACTTATTTTTTTCATATCAGGTTTTGGAGGTCTGGAAAATTCCAGAAAATTTTGAACAAGATCATCTATATGATTAATCTCTTCAGAAATAACCTGAAAATCATCTCTTTGAATATCAGACATATCAAGGGATCGTGATAAAGAGAACAATCTCATTTTAACAGAAGTTAATGGGTTACGGATACTATGAGCCATTCCTGCTGCTAATTTTCCAACTTGAACCATTTTTTCACTTTGTAACATATACTCTTTATTTTGATCAATATCTTCAATTAATCCCCTGATATTATGTCTTAACGATGAAACTTCATTTTTGGTGTTTTTTTTAGATTTTTTTTTGTTTACTTCTTCTGCAAGCCTCTGGATGGGACTTAATACCTGAACTATTAATATTGTAATCAGTAAGAAATAAAATATTCCACTAAAAGTTATTGCTATAATTGCAATATTTCTTATTTTTTCTGCACGGGCAACTGATTGTTTTTTTTCTTTTTCAATTCTTTCCCGATGAATTTTTTTAAATATTTTACACAGTTTTAGAATTTCAAAAAAGCTATTTCGTATTTTATAATGAATTTCTGAACCTTTATCATATTTACGTATTTTATAATATTGTATCACCAGATCTTTAAAAGTTATGTATGAATTATACTCTTTTTTTATTTGATTAATGATTTCATCTTCCTGTTTATTAATAGTAATGGTTTCTGCCTGTTTTAAATATTTCAAAAAAAGCTCTCTGTACTGGTCAAGTTGTTCCAACCAGTCTAAATTTCTATCCTGAAAATAATATGATACAAAACCTTTTTGATTTATAAGTGAGAATTCAAGACCTGCAACAGTTTCATATCCTTCAAGTTTTTTATTTATTATATATGATACAATATTATCCATTTTATATGTGTACCAGATCGTTGTAAATCCACCGGATAAAGATATAAAAAGGTTAATTGAAATTATTGAAAAAATTTTTGCTCTGAGGCTTAGTTTGTTAAATATTTTCATAAAATTAAGTAATCCGTATGCAATATTTTTGTATTATACCAATTTCCAGATGTTATTCTAACATCATAGAGAATAATTTAAAAATATAATTTGAATAAAAATAGCAAGATATTTGTATCTTATTCAGGCATACTGTTTTATATTGCGGAAAAAGTCCTGATGTAAAATGGCAGGTTCTTGAGTTTTACCGTGAAAAATTGGGGTTTTGTTCTATATCTCATTTTTTTAGAGTTTATTTCTTCTCATGTTTTTCAGCTTGAATTATACAATCCATATTTTCACCGTAATTGATCATTTCAGGATTTTTAAAGCCTGATGAAATCAGATCGGAGGCAACTTCATCAAATGTATATGTTGATCCTGTGGGGGTTGTTACAAGCATGTTAATTGCGAAGATGGCTCCTGCTTTAGGAGACGTTCTCTCTTGATCCATAATATGGTCACGCAGCCATATCTTCCCTTCTGGTAAGAGTGCATTATAACATTTTTTAAAAAATTCAATGTTCTGTTTTCTGGAATTTTGATGGATTATAGCAGATGCCCATACAAGATCATGGCCTGTTGGGAAATCTGAGGTATAAAAATCACCGGAAGTAAAATTTACTCTTGAGCAAAGACCCTCTTTTTTGATTCTTTTTTTTGCAATATTAATTACATCAGGTAGGTCAAACATTGTAGCTTTTAAATTTTTTACTTTTTTTAAAAATGCAATTGTATAAGTTCCTGATGCTGATCCTACATCAAGAAGATTTTTTGCCCAGACAGGATTTAATTTGTCTGTCAAATCTTTTGCCATCTGTTTTCCTATTGCATGCATAGCTCCTATAAATGGAGGTATGGTTTCAGGATCTGCCAAGGGTGTTATAGGACTGTTTTTATCTCTTCCTGATTTTATAAGTTTTGTTAAATCAGACCAGTTGTTCCATAAAAACTCCATGTGTTCTATTACCGGTAGAATGGATATGTCTATATCTCTGCTTAGAGCTTGTGTAAAATTTTTTCTTATTTTATAAATTTCCCCTGATTTTTCAAGTATATCTATAGCACAAAGTCCATCCATAAGGATGATTAGAGCTTCAATATCCCAGTTTTCTGTTTTTGCAATGTTATTTATATTGTCTGGAAGTTTATCAAAAATGTTTAATTTTGCTGCTGATAAAATGATTTTACTTGCCATAAAGCCACGGGCCATCATAATAATATCATTTGGAGAGATCTCTTTGTAATCCATGCTTTTGTCCTTAGTTTAATTTTTCAGGAGCTAACTTCTCACTTATCAAGGCAGCTTTATTTTTATTTACATAAGTAAGTATTTTTCCTATTTGATCACCTTTCATTTTATTAAAAAGAGCTAATACAGTCTCCATATTCATGTTGTTGATTAAGGAAGCTGCTGTTTTAGGTTTCATGCTTGAGTAAATTTTAACGAGATGTTTCATTTTCTTTTTATAGTTTTCTTCTGCTTTTATATCTCTGTTTTTCTTTTTTTCTTCAAGAATTGAGATGTTTTTTTCAAGTTTTATTCCAACTGTTTTAAGTTCGTCTAATTTGACTTCTATCTCTTGTTTAATAATCTTAAGCTGATTCTCTTTTATTTTTAAAGTTTCTTCATATTTTTTCAACTCTTTTTTTTTATTTTCTAAACTTTCAAGAAAGATACGGAGTTCTTGAGAAGCTTTGTTTACTTTATCTTCCATGCTTTTTTGATTGTTTTGATCTCTATGTTGTTTTTTTTCTTTATTACCCTGCTTTTTATTGTCTGCAGGTTTATCACTTTTTCCCTCTTCTTGTGCTGCATTTGCGGTAATATCAAAAAAGGAAAATTTTTTGTTTTTGCTCTCAGGTTTTAAAAAACTTACTGTAAAGATAAGCTTTAGTATCAAAAGCACAACAATTAAAATTGTTATTTTAATAGTGTTATATTTCATTTTTTGCCGGTTTTCTATTCTGTCGTATAAGTATTATCTCGTCTGCTTCTTTCTGTTCTATCTTTAACAGGTTTTCATAGTATTTTTTTTTTTGTTTTTCTTTATATTGAGCTATTATTTTTTTCTCTACAGCTTTTATTTTAAGATGTTTTTGTTTTTTTAGTAATATAGCATTTAAATCTTTTAACAATAACGTTTCAGATTTAATATAGATGTTTAAATATTTATAATAGGATTTATATCTTTGGTACAGATCAGGTTCAATACCGGAAACAATTGCATTATTTAAATCTGTCATAGTTTTTTCTAAGTTTTTTTTTGCATTTTCTATATTGTTTTTACATTTATTAAATTTTGTTGCTGCTTTTGCAACTTCAAGCTTTGCTTTGTCTTCAATAAACTCTCTGTATTTAAGTAAAGGTGATAGAGAAAACACAAATTTTTTCATAAAACTATTATATCCTGTATAGCATTAATTTATTTTGAACGAGTTTTATCTTTTTATTTTATTTCTTGAGAGTCCAAAGTTCTGCCGTCATGCCGGACAAAGATCCGGCATCCAGCTTCATTATGTTCGTTGGAATTATTCTGGATGCAGGCGAAAGCCGGAATGACGGCAAGAATGAACCAACACCTATAATATCAATGATTTAAAAGAACTTTAGACTCTCAAGTTATTTAATGATCGTTTTTAATTTTTCTATTGATTCTTCATAACTTATACCTGTATTTATATCCTGTTTTAAAAAATTATCTATTTCCGGTATAATTTTTTTTGCATAATCAATTTTAGGATTAGATCCGTCAACATAAGCTCCAATTGAAATCATATCTTCAGCACCTTTATACAAAGCGAGTATTTCAATTGCTTTTGCTTTTAAATATAAATGTTTTTGATCAACAATATCTTTCATAACACGGCTGACACTACCGAGTATTTCTATAGAGGGATAATGCCCTTTATTAGCAAGATCTCTGGAAAGCACTATATGCCCGTCTGTTATAGATCTGACTGTGTCTCCTACAGGGTCATTTAAATCATCACCTTCTACAAGAACAGTATATATCCCTGTTATACTCCCTTTTCCGGAAACATTTCCGGCTCTTTCTAAAAGAACAGGTATTTGAGCAAAAAAAGATGGGGTATATCCTCTGCTTGTTGGGGGCTCTCCTGCTGCAAGCCCGACATCTCTTGATGACATTGCAAACCTTGTTACAGAATCCATTAATAAAAGTACATTTTTCCCCTGATCTCTGAAATATTCTGCCATAGTTGTGGATAGATATGCGCCACGCATTCTTACAAGTGGTGGGGAATCAGAAGTAGCAGCAATAACTATTGCTTTTTTTATACCATCTTCACCTAAAATATCATTCACAAAATCTTTAACTTCTCGTCCTCGTTCTCCTATAAGACCTACAATAGTTACATCTGCTGAAGTGTGTTTAACCATCATGCCCATAAGAACACTTTTACCCACACCTGATCCTGCCATAATAGCAATACGCTGACCTTGTCCTATTGTAATCAGGGAATTAATAGCACAAACACCTATATCCATAATTTTTTTTATAGGTTGTCGTTCCATTGGATTTATAGGATTGCCATAAAGAGGGTAGTAAGTATCGGATTTTATAGCTCCTTTCATATCTAAAGGATTGCCCATACCATCTATAACTCTTCCCAGAAAATTTTCTCCTACAGGGGTTTTGGGGTTGTTGTCTTTTACAATTATTCTGCTGCCTGGGCTTATTCCTCTGGTATCTCCATAAGGCATAAGAAGAAATCTGTCATCTTTAAATCCAATTACTTCTGCAACAATTTTTTTCCCTGATTTGTTTTCTATAATACAGAGGCTTCCAATACTCATGCCTAATCCGCGGCCTTCGCAAATAAGTCCAATAACTTTAGTTATTCTCCCGTCTAAAGTTATGACAGAACATTTTTCAACTGCATTTATATAATTGTCCCAATTTATGCATATATTATAATCAGGTATTTTATCAGTTGATATGAGTGTTCCCATAGTTTTTTATTTTTGTTCGAATGATTTAAGAATGCTTTGTTTTACGGCGTCTAAGCGTGAATCAACACTGGAATTTACTTCTCCAGACCCGGTTATAATCTTACAGCCTCCATGGTTTATGGAAGGGTTTGAAATTATTGATACTTTTTTTAATTCACGAATTTCATCAAAAAAATCTTCTTTTATTGCTTCAATATATTCATAATCATCAGGGTTTACATTTATAATAACATCATCAGGTTCTGGTACCAGTTCAAATGC
>DAOWNP010000209.1 GCA_030642545.1 Desulfobacteraceae bacterium
AAAATCTTTGTTGTCAGTCCTGTTGAAGAGGATAAACATGAACTTCTATCAGCAGATAACAAACTTAATTATAAATTTGTTCCATTTAGGATAACAAGCTTCAGGATTGTTTTTTGAGTCAATTGAAACTGTTGTGTAACATAAATTTAGCCAGGCTTTTTTTTATTAATCTAAAAAAGCATATTAATAAAAATATATATAGATTGTCCCATAATAAATTTCACAAGGCCAAAGAGAGGAGATAATACTAATAAGTATATCTCCGATCGATAACGCAGTGAAATTATTTATGGGATGATCTATAGCTTTTTAAATATTTGGTTATGGATATTAAGCTTGTTAACCATCCGATCAATCATATTTGCAGATAATATGTTATTTTGAATTAAATAGGTTCCTATTGGTTGCTGCATACTTTGCTGCTTGCCAAGAACAGCTAATTTTTGAAAAGAGTTTATATAATTTTTTCCCAAAGCAAACTCACAAAATTTGATTTTAAAATTACCTTCAAATCTTCTTTGTTCAAGAATTTCTTTTATATCTTTTTGGGAAAGAATTTTCCAATTCAAAGCTATTTGGCCAACAACAGGTCTAATGCTTTTTTGCCAATGTATTGAACTTATAAGAGTTTTCCATGAAATATAGTCTAAATAGTATAAAAATTCACCTATTTTAAGATTTCTTTTTGGAAGTCTAATTTTATTGGAAGTAAAATTTTTGTTGAAATTTGTTGTTTTCTTTTTATTGTAATGAACATTATTTTTTTGGGGGTAAACATGTTTTTTATTAAATATAATTTCTGTTTTTTGTAAGTTAATAACAGGCTTTAATATATTGTATGCAGCTGTAATTTTTATAAAAGATCTGTATAGATCATCGGTGTCTTTATTAAGGATATTTGCTCGATCAGGATGAGAAGCCAGTGCTTTTTTTCTATATGTTGCTTTTAATGATTGTATATTTAAAGAAGTTAAATATGCAGAAGGGTCTGGTATAGAATATCCAAATAATATATAAAAAGCATTGGCTATTTGAATAGATGATACTTTATCAGCTGTTGTCTCAGTCATTATGTTACTTTCATTAAAATAAGAACTTTGGTTTGTATAGTTTTGCAGGGAAATATTTCAAAAAAAAAAGATAAAAAAATTATAATATTCAGGAACACAAACAAAATAAGTTCTTTATATCATTTTTGATAATAACCGTCTATGTTTTAATGAAAAAAGAAGATTGATTTTAACCTTATTTTTCAAACAATAATAATGAAATATGAAAATGGAGTAAAAAAATTTTATGATAATATTGACATAAAATAAATGATAAAGTAATAATAAAAAAGTTATGTTGTTGTCTTTTTATTTAAAAAACAACTGTTCAAGAAAAAAACTTTGTTTTTTTTCTTGATAAATCCGTTATTCTGTGCAAAATATTTAAGAATATAAACATTTAAAAAAAAATGCTGTACTTGAATTTTACACAATAAATATATAAATGTTATAAATTTACAATAGAGTATCAGGGTTGATTTACACTGAAAAGTGAAAAAATATTATTGTTTTAAATTTTTTGTTCTAAACATATAAAAAAGGAGGCTTTTATGCCAAGAAAAAGAGGAAGAGCTCTTGCTGATGTTCGTGATGCCATGTTAGGATCCAGTGAAAAAGAAAGATCATTCGAAGAGAGAGAGCACATGCCAGATATAGCATGCGGAGTGTGTCAACATTTTTTCCAGGCAGGTTTAGGAACAACAGGCGGGATGTGTAAAATGTTAAAAAAAGGAACAGATATTACAGCAGAGCCTCCTGTTTTTTGTATGGAAGGAGAATCTCTTTATCCTGTTAATTTTAATATGGATGCTTCAAAATGTACTTATTTTACTAAAATGAGTATCGTGGAAACAGATGCAACTCAATCTCATGATCCTATGGTTAGTCGTCATCAAAGACAAATGGCAAAATAAGTATAAAAATAATAAACTTATATTTTTGAGGGAATAAAAAAATATTTTTTTATTCCCTTTCGCTTCTAATCATTAATCGTAGGAAAAAAAGTATACTTCATCCACTTTAAGATAGTATTATCTTTAAGAAATGTTTTATCTATCATTTCAATATCTTTTTTTAGCTTTAAAGCATTAGAATAATAATCTTTTCTGGTGTTATGTTTTTTATCAGGATCAAGCTCTTTTACAATTTTTGCAGGACATCCTGCAGCTATTGTATTTGCAGGTATGTTATTTACAACAACCGAACCTGCTCCTATGATACTATTTTTACCAATTGTAACTCCTTTACATACTGTGCTGCGATCTCCTATCCAAACATTTTCTTCAAGTACAACAGGAGCTGTTTTTCCTGGTATATTTCTGTCATAAATATCATGCCAGTCAGAATCAGTAATATATGCCCCGCTTGCCAGCATACAACTGTCTTTAATAGTAATTTTGGTTCCGGCACTTATCCGGGATCCGGGACAAATAAGACAATAATTCCCAATATCTATACTTGCTCCTTCACTAAGTGGCCATACAGAAATTCTGACCTTGTTATCTGCAGTTGCCATTACATATACATGGTTTCCTATTGAGATAGATTTACCAAATATATCAACAAACCATGGTTCACTAAAAACAGGGACTTCTCCAAGGTGTTCAAACTGGGGTTTGATAAAATGGTTAGTATAAAAATTATTCCACTTTAGTGCAATTTTTTTAATAAAATATGGTCTGTGTTCTTTTCTCAAAACTATACCTTTTGTAAAATTTGTTAAATAATGTCTGAATGAAAACTGTTTTGTTATCTAAATGCTATTTAGGGAAATTGCAAAAAAATATCCATCCTGCCTGGTATTTTGCCTGTCTTCTTGTATTGCGATAACAGACACACAGCTCACTATGCATCTGCCATCACGGCATTATGAAGACGAACAAAATCTCAGCACGCGACATGGGAATATTTTTTTCTCCCTGTTCTCTAAAACTTCAAACATTCCAGAACTTGTGACTAAACATGTTGCTTGCCGGTGTAAGATTAAACAGAGCATCAGTAGCCATAAGAAAAACACCGTTTGTCCAGGTAATTTTTTCTTCCGGCCAAATAACTATATCTGGGAAAGTAAAACCGCACCAGTATGAGCCGTCATCATATACTTTATCCTGTATCCAGCTAAATATAATTTTAGCGAGCCTATGATTACCCATAGCAGATAAAGAAAGAATAAACTCTGATGTTTCTGCTATAGTAACCCATGGTTCATCAGATACACAACGTACACCAAATCCTTCTACAACAAATTTTTTCCAATGCTTATCTATTTTTTTCCGGGCTTTTTCACCGGTAAGGGCACCACATAAAATTGGATAAAACCAGTCCATGGAAAATCTTGATTTATTAATATTAAAAAGATGAGGTTTGTTTTTTATCGCATCTCCGAGTTTAGGAAGTGCAATATTCCATTCAGGCATTTTTTTTCCAAGTATTTCTGAAATAGCAATACCACATTTAAGACTCATGTATACAGAGCTGGAACCTGTTAAAAGAGCCATCGGATCAACTACGCCATCAGGACTTTTTGCCCAATGAATTATTCCGCTCGGAGCCTGAAGGCTTAAGGCAAAATTTAATCCTGAACAGACGGTATTCCACATTGATTGTAAGAAATTTATATCTTTTGTTATTAAATAATGATGAAAAACACCTACAGCTATGTAAGAACTCATATTGGCTTCTCTTGTCATATCATCAGGTTTTCCACTTTTATAGCTTGAATAGTAGCTTCCATCTTCAAGTTGATTTTTTACTATCCACTCAAATCCTTTTCTGGCCTCTTTTATGTATCCACCTATGGTAAGACCAATTATTGATTCAACATGATCCCACGGGTCAGTTTTATCATTATCACTCCACGGTATTTCTCCATTGCTTTTTTGAGTCTTAATTATTGAAGCTGCAATAGCATCAATATCAATAGGAATTCTTTTTTCACTAACAGATGTTGTAAAATTCATATCAGGGACCTTTCAAATTTAATTGAAGATATCTCATCTTTTTTATATTTTTAAATCTTAAATGAATATTTAAAATAAAATCTACTATGCTTTTTAAAAAATTATAAAAAAATACTCAAACAAAAATTATTTTTTTATAAATTGTTTGCATCAATTGCTTAATATTTGTTGACAGACAAATACAAAGCAACATGCACATATAAAAGTATGTTCCATACTTTATGTGTTCGTAAAAGCAGATATAAAATCGTAAGAACACTTATTTCCTTACCAACTCATGTATCAGATAAAGAAACCCTATTCTCAAAAAAACAACATTGTTTTTTTGAGAATACTTTTACTCAGTCCTTAAATCTGAAACTTTTATTTAATTTTTATTTAAGCACTAAATAAAGAAATATTTAAAAAATTAAACAAATAACGTTTTTCACTATCAAATTTATTTAGTTGTATCAAGTATTTTCATGATTTATAAAAAATAAAAGAATAAACAAACAGCAAATTTTACTAAATACCTTTGATATATGTATGATAATTTCAATGATTTGTATTGTATCGGATGTTCCAGTGAACCTGGGGATCTACAGTAAGATTTAAAGGAGGTTTATTGTTATTTAACAAATGAACAGGTTCGACATAAGTACCTAAGGAACGTGGATGAAATAACTTCTACAAACAGGTACATAGATTGGGGTTAGATTTGTTTGATCTGAAAACTCAAAAACAGATGGAATAGCTATCTCTTTTGATGTTTTTGTGATTTTAGATCGGGCAAAGATGACTTGGAACATCCGATGTATAATTGCGGAAGAGCCGTTTTGTCCATGTTCCTAAGTATGTCGTTCATAGATATTGCAACATTTCCAGTACTAATATCCGAATAACTTTAAAGTTATATTGACTTTTAAAGTTATATTT
>DAOWNP010000100.1 GCA_030642545.1 Desulfobacteraceae bacterium
AAGTCTCTTTTAGAATATCACTAAGCTCAGGAACGATATTTTTTACTTTTCTCCTGCCATGCTTTCTCTCAACATAATCATCTATCATTCCACTTTCCATAGGACCTGGTCTATATAAAGCCACAAGAGCAGTTATATCGTCAAAACACTCGGGCTTTAACCTTACAAGCAAATCTTTCATGCCTGAACTCTCAAGCTGAAACACCCCGCTCGTATCACCTCCGGAAAGCAGCTGATAGGTTTTTTTATCTGAAAAATCAAGATTTAAAATATCAGGCTCAACTTTACCTGCCTTTTTAATAATTTTCAAAGTATTATCAATAACTGTAAGAGTTCTGAGTCCTAAAAAATCAAATTTTACAAGTCCTATCTGCTCCACCCGCTTCATATCAAACTGGGTTATAATTTCACCCTTTTTTCCTTTATATAAGGGGAGATATTCAACAAGAGGTTTGTCACCTATAACAACTCCTGCAGCATGTGTTGAGGCATGTCTTGTAAGACCTTCTAAAACCATGCTTATCTCAAAAAGCTCTGCTATTTCATTTTTGGTTTTTATAAGTTCATTTAAAGCAGGTTCCTGTTTTAAAGCATCCTCTAAAGTTATACCAATAGTATCAGGAATCATTTTGGCAATTAAATCTACCTCTTTTAAAGGAATATCAAGCACCCTGCCGACATCTCTTATAACAGCCTTTGCTTTCAGTTTTCCAAAGGTTATAATTTGAGCAACATAATCAGCGCCACCATAGCGATCTACAACATATTTAAATACTTTTTCTCTGCCATTTATACAAAAATCAACATCAATATCAGGCATACTCAATCTCGAAGGATTTAAAAATCTCTCAAATATAAGCCCATGTTCTATTGGGTCTAAATCTGTAATCCCCAAGCTATAAGCTACTATACTGCCAGCAGCAGAACCTCTGCCGGGTCCTACCGGTACACTATTGTTTTTAGCGTACCTTATAAAATCGGCTACAATCAGAAAATATCCCTCAAAACCCATTTGCGAAATTATTTTTATTTCATATTCCAAGCGTGCGTCATAAACACCTTTATCATAATCAGGATATCTTTTGCCAATCTCAGATAACCTTAGCTTGTATCCTTCTCTTACTTCTTTATTAAAAATTTCAGAAACAGGACGATCGTCTTTTGAATCATATACAGGGAAATGATATGTATTAAAATCAAAATCAAGGCTGCATCTTTCAGCTATTTTCACACTGTTTTCAACAGCATGCGGAAAATCAGTAAATTGTGCAACCATCTCATCTTCAGATTTAAAATAAAGCTGATCTGTACTAAATCTAAAACGCTTAATATCATTTACTTTTTTACCTGTTTGAATACAAAGAAGAGCATCATGTGCTTTTGCATCCTCTTTGTTTAAATAATGGCAATCATTTGTAGCAACAAGAGGAATAGATAGATTTGAACTCATCTCCAAAAGAGCGCTGTTTACATGGTTCTGAATTTCAATTTCATTATGCTGAACTTCCAAAAAAAAATTATCTTCACCAAATGTTTTTAAATAAAAGGCCGTTGACTCAACAGCTTTATCATACAGATCATTTTTAAGCAGTTTGGGGATTTCCCCTTGAAGGCAAGCTGATAAAGCTATAATCCCTTTGCTGTACTTTTTTAAAATCTCTTTATCTATTCTGGGCTTATAGTAAAACCCATCAACATAAGCAATTGTAGCAAGCTTGCAAAGATTTTTATACCCTGTGTGATCTTTGGATAGAAGAACCAGATGAGAAAGCCCTTTGTTATCTGTTACAGTTTTATCCTGAATAGTTCTCGGAGCCACATAAAATTCACATCCTATTACAGGGTTTATATTACATGCTTTTGCTTTTTCATAAAACTCAATAGCTCCAAACATGGTTCCATGGTCTGTTATAGCACAGGCACCCATATTGAATTCACCTGCCCGTTTTATTAAATCATCTATTTTTATAGCACCATCTAAAAGACTATACTGAGTATGAACATGCAGATGAACAAAACCGGATTTTTTATCACTCATTTTAAACCCTTTAAATAATTAAAATTACAAAATACTAATCTAATCTAATCTAATCTAATCGGTAATTTGGAGCTTCTTTGGTTATTATTACATCATGCACATGGCTCTCTTTCATACCTGCCACAGAAATTTTTAAAAACCTTGCTTTTCCTCTTAATTCATCTATTGTCCTGCTTCCAACATAACCCATACCAGACTTTAACCCGCCTATAAGTTGAAAAAGATTATCTCCTACTGAACCTCTGTATGGAACCCTTCCTACTATACCTTCGGGAACAAGCTTATCATCTGCCACTTCTTCACTATGATAATACCTGTCCTTACTCCCTTTTTTCATAGCCTCTATAGAGCCCATCCCCCTATAAACCTTATAGGTTCTGCCTTGAAAAATAATTGTCTCCCCGGGGCTTTCATCTGTTCCTGCCAAAAGACCTCCCAGCATAACACAATGGGCTCCTGCTCCAATTGCCTTTGTAATATCTCCTGAAAATTTAATTCCACCATCAGCTATAACAGGCACACCTGTTTTATTTGAAACTGTTCTACAATTTTTTATAGCTGTAAGCTGAGGAACGCCAACCCCCGCTATAATTCTTGTTGTACATATAGAGCCAGGTCCTATTCCTATTTTAACACCATCAGCCCCAGCATCTACAAGTGCCTGAACGCCCTTTGCTGTACCTACATTACCTGCTATAAGCTCCATATTACTAAATCTCTTTTTAAGAATTTTTACAGATTCAAGTACATTTTCAGAATGTCCATGAGAGGTATCAATTAAAATAATATCAGCACCTGCATCTAAAAGAGCTGATGCTCTCTCTTGCATGTCTTGTCCCACACCCACAGCTGCACCAACTCTTAATCGTCCCCGTTCATCTTTGCAGGAAAGAGGATATTTTTTGATTTTTTCAATATCTTTTATAGTTATCAAACCTATCAGTTTTTTCTTTTCATCAACCACCAAAAGTTTTTCTATTCTGTGTTTATGCAGCATGGCTTTTGAATCTTCAAGGCCTATACCCTCTTTTACAGTAACAAGATTTTTACTTGTCATAACTTCTGAAACCATTCTATCAAGATCTGTTTCAAATCGAAGATCCCTGTTTGTAACAATCCCTATAAGCTCCCCACCTCTTGTTACAGGAACTCCTGATATTCTATAACGAGACATAAGTTTCAATACATCACCGATTTTATAATTAGGAGAAATAGTAATTGGATCTATTATCATACCGCTTTCAGATTTTTTTACTTTATCAACTTCTAAAACCTGACTTTTAATATCCATATTACGATGAATAAATCCAAGCCCGCCTGCCCTTGCCATACTAATAGCAGTTCTTGATTCTGTAACTGTATCCATGGCAGCACTAACTATAGGTATATTTAAATTTATGTTTTTAGTCAGCATGGTACGGGTATTAACATCCTTTGGAAGTACATCAGAATAATTAGGCAGTAATAAAACATCATCAAAAGACAACCCTTCCTCTATTGGCATGTTAACCATAATATTTCCTCCAGATTGGTTTGTAATTTTCATAAATATTCTTCAAAATTTATTTACACTATATAAAACAATTGTGATTAACAGATGGATTTCTATTTAGCAAACATTTATTTCACACAATTTATCTCTTTATTATATAACGCCTATGCCATGACAGGCACAACAAAACATAAAAATGAAATAAGGCTTACAGGTAAATTATAAATTAGTAGAATTTCTTAATTCATAATTTACTATTCATAATTCATAATTTTCATATAAAACTTATTGAAAAAAAATAAATTTTAAATTAGTTTATATAATCTACTTGCAGATACAATAAATAAGAAATTTTAACTTTCATCAAAAAAAATAATGCTTATAAATATTAATATAGATAATCCTCAGGACAGACTCATAACCAAAGTAATTGAGGTATTAAAAAAAGGTGGTATTATCGCATATCCGACTGATACATATTACGGTATTGGATGTGATATAATGAATAAAAAAGCTATTGAAAAAATATATCTCATGACAAACAGAAAAAAAAACAAACCTTTTAGCTTTTTATGTTCTGATCTAAAAAATATAAGCCAATATGCTCAAGTTTCAAACTATGCATATAAAACCATGAGACGACTTCTTCCTGGTCCATATACATTTATATTAAAAGGGTCAAGACTTGTACCTAAAATAATGCTTACAAAACGAAAAACAGCAGGGATTCGTATGCCTGATCACCCTGTATGCATAAGTATTTTAAAAAAAATGTCTAATCCAATTATAAGCACAAGTGCAAAAAACAAAGAAGATGGTTCTTTTTTTACAAATCCATCTTTAATTCACGACTATTTTAAAGATATGTTAGATCTTGTAATTGATGGGGGAGATATAGCAGGGGAACCCTCAAGTGTAATATCTCTTATTGATGATAATCCTGAAATCATACGAAAAGGAAAAGGCAGTGTAAGTATTTTTGAATAATTTTTTTACTGTCTCTGATTACTAATACATGATACAGATAAATTATCACTATTTTGGATTTTTACAAAAAAGGTTTCCATTAAATTAACTACAGATTCCATAAGCAGTTTTTTAATTAACAGGCTGCTATCCTCTTTTGGATAAACTGTAAATATCTCCCCTTTTATACCACCAAGATGCCCTGCCCATTCTATAGCATCTTCAAGATTTCCCAACCTGTCTATCAGACCATAGGCTTTTGCATCCTCTCCTGAATAAATACTTCCATTTGCTATATCTTTTACCTTATCTATATCTAATTTACGACCAGATGCAACATCTTTTACAAACTGCATATGTATTTTATCTACAAAATCCTGAAGAACCTTTTTTTCAGCTTTGCTCATTTCTCTTACAGGCGAGCCCATATCTTTATATTTACCACTTTTTATAACAACAGGTTTTAATCCAATTTTATCTATCAACTCCTTAAAATTGGTATACCCCATTATAACTCCGATACTGCCTGTTATTGTCCCAGGACTTGCAACAATACCATCTGCTGCTGCTGCAATATAATATCCACCTGATGCAGCAACAGATCCCATAGATGCAATAACTTTTTTTCTGACTTTTAGTTTGTTTATCTCCCTGAAAATTTCCTGAGACGGAGCAACACCACCTCCCGGGGAATTAATTCTAAGAACTATAGCTTTAATAGAATCATTTTTTGCAAAATTTTTAAGATCACTTAAAATCTTTTTGGAGTCTACTATAACTCCGGTTATTTCAATGATACCAACACTATCTTTTCCTTTAAATCCAGATCTGTTTGCACCAATAGAAAAAAAAGCAGATATAACCATAAAACTAAATAATACAATAGAGGAAAAAATCAAAATAAAAAAAAGATATGGGTGTTTTCTTGAAAACATAGTTATATAATTATCTCAATAAAAATATTATTTAATAAGCTTTTACAGGACATGACATCTGCCGTGCCCTGTAAAAAAACTATTTCTAATTTCAGCAAAAAACCAAACTATACTTCATCATCATCATTTAGTTTTTCCTGCAAATTTTCCATCAAAACTTCACCAAAAGAAGATGTAGCAGGTTTCATGTTATTTACATATTCTTTTAATATTGTCTGCTCATTATCTATTTCAAGACGTTTAATAGAAAGGCCGATTCTTCTTTCCTCGGTGTTTATATTCATAACCATAGCAACTATATCATCAGCAACATTGAACTTCCCAACAGGAGTTTTAATCTTTTCTTTGCTTATCTCAGAAACATGAATAAGCCCCTCTATTCCCTCTTCAAGTTCAACAAAAACACCAAAATCGGTAATATTTGTTATTACACCTTTTATCTCTTTACCAACTTTATATCGTACTTCGACCGATTCCCATGGATCAGGATGAAGCTGTTTTACACCTAATGAAAACCTCTCACTTCCTTTATTAATGTCTAAAACAACTGCCTGAATAACATCACCTTTTTTATAAAATTCAGATGGATGTTTTATTCTTTTGGTCCAAGACATATCTGAAATATGAACAAGCCCGTCAATATCATCATCTATACCAATAAAAAGACCGAAATCAGTGATATTTTTAACTCTTCCCTCTATAGTTGTTCCTATAGGATATTTTTCACTGATAATTTCCCACGGATTTGGAACAACCTGTTTCATACCAAGAGAAATACGCCTGCTTTCCGGTTTAATATCTAAAACAACCGCATCCACTAAATCTCCTGCAGATACCACTTTGGAAGGATGCCGGATTTTTCTTGTCCAGGACATTTCTGAGACATGAATTAATCCTTCAATACCTTCTTCAAGCTCAATAAAAGCTCCATAATCAGTTAAACTTACAACTTTTCCTGATATTTTTGAACCAATAGCATATTTTTCTGCAGCAGAAGACCACGGATCAGGCGTAAGCTGTTTTGTTCCTAATGAAACCCTTTCATTTTCCAGATCAAATGAAAGAATCTTCACTTCTACCTTGTCTCCTACAGCAAACATTTCAGAAGGATGTTTTACTCTTCCCCAGGAAATATCTGTAATATGCAAAAGCCCGTCAACACCACCAAGATCTACAAAAACACCGTATTCTGTGATATTTTTGACAAATCCCTCCATAACCTGTCCTTCTTTAAGAACAGCGAGTGTATCAGCTCTTGCCTTATCACGTTCCATCTCAAGAATAGCACGCCTTGACAATACAATATTACTGCGCTTCCTGTTAAACTTCAGCACTTTAAATGTAAAAGTCTGATTTACTAATTCATCAAGATTACGGATAGGTCTAAGATCAGCCTGAGAACCAGGTAAAAATGCCTGAATTCCTACATCTACTGAAAAACCACCTTTTACTCTACTGGTTATTACGCCATCTATAGTGCTATCTGCTTCAAAAATCTCTCTTACTGCTTCCCATATTTTAACTTTTTCTGCTTTTTCTTTGGAAAGGACAACACACTCTTCATCCTCATCCCATAACTCTATCATAACCTCAACAGTATCACCAACTTTTGTAGATAGATTACCTTCTTCATCATAGAATTCAGAAACTCTTATCTGACCTTCGGATTTGTATCCAACATCTACCAATACATAATCCTTATCCATTGAAATTATAGTTCCAGCTACAACTTCACCTTCTTCAAAGCGCTTGAAACTTTCATCATACAATTCCATCAGATCTTCCATACTGAGATTTTCATCATCAGGATCAATTTTCTTATCTGATTCTACCTGATTTTCCTCCTGCGTACAGGATTCTTCAATATCCTCAGCCTCTTTTTCTACATCAGTCTGTATTGATGCCATTTCTTGATTATTATCCTGTTCTTGGTTTTCGGTTAAAATAGTTTCCATTAATATTTCCCCTTAGGTAAATTTTATACTTTATAAAAGTATAATCATGTTAAATTACCACGAATTTTAAAAAATACAACAGGAAAATACTATCTTTTTAAAAAATTTTTGATTCTGCACAGGCTGTTACGGAATGAAAATTTATCCAAGTTCAAGGCGAAAAATTAATTTAACCGCAGGCATACCCTTTGTATTCCGAGGATTAAATTAATTTTTTAACGTAGAAATTGAATGAATTGCGTTTTGCATCCGCCTGTGCACCTTTTATTTTTTTCAGCATCATATCAACAACTTCACACAGATCGTAACTCGTTGAGTCAATAATTATAGCATCTTCTGCAGGTTTAAGAGGAGACAATTTACGTGTTTTATCGTTTAAATCCCTCTTTAACATATCATCTTCCACTTCTTTTAAACTTTGACATGTCTTATCACAAATTTCCAGATATCTTCTTTTCGCCCTGACCTTATAATCTGCATCTAAAAAAAATTTCACATCAGCATCAGGAAAAACAACAGTGCCCATATCTCTTCCTTCAAATACAACTGCTTTTTTTTCTCCAAGCTCCTGTTGCATTTTTAACAAA
>DAOWNP010000208.1 GCA_030642545.1 Desulfobacteraceae bacterium
ATTGCTGAATCATCGACAATTAGTACTTTAATATTTTTTCCCATTATTTACCTTACTATTTTCAATTAATCGAACCTGCTAATAATACACTCGACAGGTTGTTACTTCAATGAAAATTTCTTCCTCGTTCAAGGCGAAAAATCAATTTAACCACAGGCATACTTAGTTGTATTCCGAGGATTAAATTTATTTTTTAACGCAGAAATTGGATAAATTAGCGTTTTGCATTCGCCTGTCAAGGAGTTAAAACCATTTTCATAATAATAAATCCACTATCAATCTCAGCTATAAGAATAATCTTTTTTTCGTCAGATATCTCTTTTGGGTCAAACACAGCATTTCTTGTGACATCAGGTATAGAAAGCTGAAAACTTTCGATACTATTTATACTGCTTAATGTACTCCCTGCCAGCATATTAATAAATTCTTTTATGGTTCCTGTAATATAATCATCTGTAAGATCTTCAGACATAACCCCCATAAAATTTTCTGTCATATGCGACAGTGACTCTACAGGAATATAAATATGAAATTCGCCGGAGATATTTCCTGTAAATAAAATACTTGCTGAAATAATTTCATCTGAGTTGAAAAAATCTTCTCTTAATTCCTGTATCTCCTTAAATTCTATGGACATATAAAACATTGTTTCAAGAATATCAGAAATCGAGATCATCATCGCTTTGTTCATCATCGCTTTCTTCACCATAGCTTTCTCCAAGTATCTTTATTAATTTTTCACGAATATCTTCAGGGCTAAAAGGTTTTTTAATATAGTCTGCAGCACCTTTATTTAAAAACTCTTCTATTTTTTCCTGACTCCCTTCAGTTGTTATAACAATAACAGGAAGACGAGATAGCTCTTCATCACTTTTTATACGGCAAATAAGTTCAAGGCCGTTCATATCAGGCATATTGTAATCTGTTAAAACAATATCAATCCACTCATTTTCTAATAATGATAAAGCTACTTTCCCATTTTCAGCCTGAAAAAAATTAGCATTTCCATAACCAGATGCTTTAATATTTTTTATTATTACCGAACGCATTGGCAATGAATCATCAACTACCAATATGTTTACTGCCATATCAGACCTCCTTAGAAAATATTTTTTTAAACAGCTTTTATTAATGCTTCTACCTTCTCCATCTCCTGATAACTCTCAGCTATTACTATTTGAAAATCATCCGGAGTAATATCTAAAAACTCCATCACATCGTTATGAAATCTACAACTCATTCCATCAACGCCACAACCTATTCCCATAGTATTACATATAATATCTCCCATATACACAATAGCTGTATCTAAATCAGTTTTTGCTTTTTCATCAGACATATGATGATTTCCTATAATAAAAATCATTTTTGAGCTAAAATTCCACATTTTTGCAATTAAAGCTCCGAGCTCAGCATGATTTACTCCTATAATTTTTTTTTCAGCTTCCATAAAACTATATTTTTTTTCATTAATAAGATAATTAATTTTTTTATAACGATCTGATACAAACCTGTCTAAAATTATTTTCCCTATATCTTTTATCATTGCTGCAGTAAAAATAAGATTTATATTTTCAGCTTTTTTAATTTTTGCAAGCTTTTTTGCAACTATGGCAGAAAAAACAGAATGTTTCCACAGTTCTCCTTCATAAAGTCCATAACCATCCTGTTTTTTTACAAAATTCCCTGAACACTGATCTATTAAAACCAGCGACACAACTTCATCTAAACCAATATAAGTTATAGCCTCCTGAACAGATTCCACTTGCCTTGGCAAACTATAATAGGCAGAGTTGCATCTTTTTATTAAAGTACTTGTAATTGAAGGATCATATACTATAATCTCTGCTATATCATTCATTGATCTATCAGGATCTTCTGAAACAGTTAATATTTGAGATGCTACCTGGGAAAACGGTTTCAACTCTTTTATATTAGCAAGTAATTCTTTAACAGCACTCATACAAGTACCTCCCCTTGCCCGGATATTTTTATCAATACCTCGCCTGTCTGCATATTAAGTTTTACAGTTCTGTTTACACTGCCTCCAATATTTTCATGGTTAATCATGACATTATTTTTAAAAAAAATTTTCCTTAAAGCCATATGATTTCTTTTCCCTATGTTAAAGAAATTTTTCTGGTCAAGAATTTTAGCACCACCTGTCACAACTATTTTCATTCTTGCTTTTTTTGCACCATATTCATACGTTTGTTTAAAAAGACGTGGAATACCTGTATCTGCAAACATAAAAGGGTTTTTTTTAGCTTTTTCTACATTTATTTTTGACTCTGGAAGCATATAATGTAAAATTCCTCCTGTTTTTACAACAGAATCATAAACAACAACACCAATACATGAACCAAGAGAATATGTAATAAGATTTGATTGAGAATTATTGCTTACTTTCATATCTGCAATGCCAATAATTATATTCACAGTGAATTCCTTGCTTTTTTTTAAAAAAAAATTATATATCAATGCTTCCTGCAACATCAAACAAACCAGCCATATCAATTATTAAACCAACCCTGCCATCCCCTAATATTGCTCCTCCTGCAACCCCTCTAATACCTTTAAATGTTTCTCCAAGATTTTTTATTACAAATTCATCTTTACCTAATAACTCATCTATCAGCAGGGCTTTTTTCCTGTTTTTATTTATTACAACAACAATTACACCAGCAAACTGGTCTTTTGTTTTCTCTTTTATCTTAAAAATTTTATTAATGCGTATTAATGGAATTAAATCACCCATTACCATAACCATCTCATTTTTATTTCCAATTGTAGTATAATCTTTTTTCTCAAGTTTAAATGATTTTACAATTGAATTAGTAGGCACAACATAACGCTGATTGCCTACACTTATTAACATACCTTCTATAATAGCAAGTGTTAAAGGCAGGCTTATTTTAAATGTTGATCCGCTGCCCTGTTTTGAAGAAATCTCAACATGTCCTCTCAAATTTTCAATAGCTTTTTTTACTACATCCATTCCAACACCACGACCGGAAACATCTGTAACTTTATCTGCTGTAGAAAAACCAGGATGAAATATTAAATTAAATATTTCACTGTCTGTAAGTTTGGCATCTTTGGTAACTAAATCTTTGGAAACAGCTTTATCGAAAATAAGCTGTTTATTTAAACCATAACCATCATCTTTAATCTCTATCTCTATATTTCCTGCCCTGTGAGATGCCTTAAGAACAATTGTCCCATATTTTTCTTTATTTGCAGCAACTCTTATATCAGGAGATTCAATTCCATGATCAACAGAATTTCTTATCATATGAACCATGGGTTCATAAAGTGCTTCAACCACATTCCTGTCTATTTCTGTATCTTCCCCAACCATCTCCAAAACTACACTTTTCTGCGTGTTTTTTGCAAGATCTCTAACCAGTCTTATCATTTTTTGAAATGTGCTTTTAATTGGAACCATTCGCATAGACATAGAAATTTTTTGAATATCTATAATTATTCGTGTAAGCCTGCTTAGATTTTGAACAAGCCCCTGATCCTTTATTTGGTTTAATGAGTTATTTTCTTTTAACATTGAGTGAGCAATAACAAGTTCGCCTGATAATTCAACAAGATCATCTAATTTTTTTGTATCAACCTTTACTTGAACTACAGCTTTTGGCTTCACTCCTGACTTTTTTAAACCTTTCTGCTTTATCAGTGTTTCTGTAATTTTTTGTTTTTTAACTATGTTTTTTTCAATTAGAATATCCCCGATTTTCTTTTCAGGCAATTTTTTTTGAATATCAAGAGATTCTTTTAATTCAATATTTGTTATACTTCCCTCTTCTACAAGCATTTCACCAATTAGCGGCTGCGATACGGATTGATCCGGGTCTAATACAGACTTTATTTCCTTAATAAGCGATTCTATATCAATTGCTGAATCATCAACAGTTTCACCTGCTAAAGCACTTTCATTTACAAGTTTAATCAGATGATTTAGTGTATCTACTGATAAAAGAATAATATCTGTGATTTTATTGTCAATTGTAATTTGACCCTGTCTTGCACTATCTAAGAGATTTTCTGTATTATGAGATAAACGATTTATTTTATCTAAATTTAAAAACCCTGAAACACCCTTGATTGTATGAAACGGTCTAAAAATGTCATTAATTATATCATTATCATCGGGATTTTGTTCAAGCTCAATAAGGTTTATTTCAATTGTTGCAAGATTTTCTGAAGCTTCAATAACAAAATCTGCCATAATACTTATATCTTCATCTAATAATTTTTCAGGTTCAAATACATCCTTATCCTTCCCATCGTCATGGTTACCATCCTCTTCCTTATTATTTAAATTTATATTTTCTTCAGGCAAACCAAGATCGTTTAACAATTGTTTCAAATCTTTATTATTATATTCATCGTTTTGTTTTATAGCTCTTACTATTTCCTGTAAACTTGTAATACCTTTATTTAAGATACTTACATCCTCTGTCTCAAACAGTATTAATTTTCCAATATAATTTTCTACACCCGAAACAAGATCAATCAATAATTTATTATCACTGTTTTTTACTAAATCTTTGAGATCTTTTATAAGATTTATAAGTATTCCAAAACCTGGAATATCATCAGGTTCAATCATAACAGCCTGCAGTGCAATTTTATCAAGAACCACATCTATTTTATCAAAATTCATTGCCATTTTACACAGACTCCATTTCATAGTTCATAATTTTACAGAAAAAATGCCAGGTTGATTACAATTAGGTTAATTGTATTTAATAATTTCAAAAAATCTGTTTTCATATAATAGAACATAAGAGACAAGGACAAAATATATGGGATCATCCATAGACTATTATAAGACATCATCGCTCAGGCTATAAACTCCTCACATAAATAATTTCACTTAGGTTATCGGTCTTAAGATATATACTATTAGTAGAG
>DAOWNP010000347.1 GCA_030642545.1 Desulfobacteraceae bacterium
GTTCCATATTTTATCTGTACTTTAGCGGTTGGTTTTAATTTCAGCCATGTACGTTTCTAAGCTGTAATAAAATTTAACAGCTATAGATTGTCACATAATTATCTGATTTTAAAAATTGGCACAATGCCTGCGGGAGGAGATAATACTAATCGTATATTGTAGGCGGATAACGCAGTGAAATTATTTATGTGACGGTCTATAATATTATAACCAGCCACACACTACTATTTATAATAAAATCAGGGAGAAAAAGTTATGAAAAGAAAATCTGTCTTTTGTCTTATATGTATTATGGTTTTTGGTTTTTATTCTAAAGGGTACTGTATTAACGGTCCTTTTTTAGATGGTCAGGGAGCACGTTACAGTGGTATGGGGTTTGCGAATATTGCAGCAACAGATGACAGCACAGGTATTATAAATAATCCAGGAACTCTGTTTGTCCACGATAACGGTAATATGGATGTTGGTTTTGGTGTTGTATATCCTATGGTTAATTTTAAAAATGATTTAAATGATGAAGCCGGAGAAGATATTATTATTTCAGCTCCTTATGCAAGCTTCACAACAAAGCCTTATAAAGATAATTTTAAATTTGGTATTGGCTTTTTCCCTATAGGCGGGCTTGGTGCTGAATACAGACTTGTAAATTCTTTATATGGAGATCAGGTATATAAGGTTGATCTATTATTCGCAAAACTGATGCCGGCTGTTGCATACAAGGTAAATGACAGTCTGTCTGTTGGTATTTCAGCAGGTTTAGGTTATCAGGGACTGCTTTTTAAATCTCCTTATGAGCTGCATTCCGGATTATTAAAAGGACATGTTATGGCAGCCGACATACGAGCAGACGGTACAGGCTTTTGCTACAACCTCGGTGCTGTATATAAGATAACAGATGGTTTGAAAATAGGTGTTGTTTATAAATCTGAAACAAAGCTTGATCTTTCAGGTACTGCAACCATAGATGCTTCCGCTCTTGGGGCAGGCACTGCCAAATACGATGTTGATATTGATTTTACATTTCCTCAAACATTTGGTATTGGTATGGCATATCAGATAAATGATGAGCTTTTAATAGCTGCAGATTTTGAATGGATAGACTGGAGCAATGCTTTTAACACGCTTACATTTAACTTTTCAAAAGGCAGTAACCCTTATCTGCCAACTAATCTAAGCGATAGTCTGCCCCTTAACTGGGATGATCAGTATGTATTTAGAATAGGCACAGAATATAGTGCAACAGACAAGCTCTCTTTACGCTGTGGTTTAAACTACGGCAAATCACCTGTTCCTGACAACACATTAATTCCTCTTTTAGTCACAATTGTTGAGACATCAGGTACAATAGGTATCGGGTATCAATATTTCGAGAATATAACACTTGACTTAGCATACCAATACTCTTTCTCAAATGAGCAAAGTGCTGGAGTGAGTCTTGCAGGTTCCGAATACAATAACAGCTCCGGCAAACTTTCTGCTCATACATTTATTATAGGACTAAGTGTTGATTATTAAACATAATTTATCATAAAGGATAAAAAAAATGAATCTATTACGTTTAAATACCATCGGTAAAAAACTCTATTTTATTGCAGGTTTAATGGTTTTTTCTCTATTTTTTATCTTTTTAGTATCTAATACCACACTAAAAGCCATAGGTACTACAGGAGATGTCGGACGAATGGAAAGAACGTTTAGTGTAAATTTTTATAAAGCTATGTCAAACCTTAAAGACTATATTAGAACCGAAAACGAAGGTTTCTTTAAAAAAGCAGATGAACATCTTAAAGTTACAATTGAATATGGGACAGCATTTTCCACACTTACAAATGATTTGAACACAATATCTTCAAATCAGCATGCAGACAAACTTGCAAATATCTTTATAGAGTTAAATAATAAAAGAGCAGAAAATTTAATTTTTATTGCAACATATATATCATCTAACCAATATTTTGCTAAATTACTCTCTATTTCAACAGATGCTTTGGCTACAGCAAAAAAGTTAAAAATATTGGCAGATAGATATAAAAATGCAGATAATAAAAAAGAGAAAAACAGAATCTTAAATGATATATCAAAAACTGAAAAGCAAATGGCTGAAATAGTAGATGTTTTTTCTCAAACCACAGGAGACATGGCTGTCTGGGCTACATCTCTTGCTTCTACAGTTCTAATTCTATTGATATTAATTCTCTGTATCAGCTTATTTAGCATACTCTTTTTTATATCCAAATCCATTTCAAAGTCTGCAATTCAGATTCTTGATGTAACAGAGCACATAAGCCGTGGAGATTTGACTAAAGATATTGACATTATTCGAAATGATGAGCTGGGTTCTATAGGTAAAAACATTAAAACAATGTCAATGAACCTATCTTCCATGTTTATGGATATTAATAATAAAATTAAAGCACTTGATGATTCATCAAAGGAACTATCTGATATTTCAGGAACCATGTCTACAGGTGCTGATGAACTCTCCCAAAAATCAAGCACAATGGCTGCAGCAGCAGAAGAGATGAGCACAAACATGAATTCAGTAGCAGCAGCATCTGAAGAAGCATCCACAAATGTAGGGCTTGTAAGCACTGCAACTGAAGAGATGACATCTGTAATAAACGAAATAGCCCAAAAATCTGAAACAGCAAGGCAGATATCACAAAAAGCTGTAATTATAACCAATGAATCATCTGCA
>DAOWNP010000326.1 GCA_030642545.1 Desulfobacteraceae bacterium
TAAAAAAGAACTCAATTTTCCTTGTTGCTGTTTCACCAGGTTTTATATCCTCAAAATCATATGTTGGAACCTGAAAGGTTCCTGTTTTAGGATTGCAGTACCATGCAAGCTGGTCATACTCTTTTACCCAGATACGGGGGGAGTGGGGCTCAATTGATGTCAGCATTATTGGCTTGGCAAACTCTGTGGTCAGCTTTACATCATACATAGGACCTTCATAAGCAGGAATATATTCTCCCCAATATTCCCTATGGCTATTCTCACCTTTATCGTATTTGCCTTCCCATTTTGGAGTATCGTTGGTTATACTGGCCCCAACCACAAAAGAACCTTTTTCCACTTTTAAGACATAACCTTCAATAGCCTTTGTGTTCCATTTTTCGCTTCCACCGTATTTATACTGGTTATCGTAAAACTCATGCGTGCGATATTCGTAGCTTGTGGAATCTTCTACATCTCCGCCATTCCAAAACCATTGACCTGCTTCAGAGTATTTATCTTCAGGTGCTGCAGGAAACATATTTCCTGGAATTGGTCCGTTTGGTCCGCCTTCCACAAGTCCAAAAGGAGTATGTCTAATATCAAGAGACGGGGCTGCAAAAGCTGGTAAGCTGAAACCTGACATCAATATCATTGTTAGTACTAAAACAGAATAAACTTTGTATTTACTGATCTTTGTTTTCATTTTTTTCTGCCTCCTTGCTCTTACCAAACGTTTTGCGGTTGCAAGAGCATGTTATGGGTTTTATTAATTTAATACATCCTCTCCTTTTCTCTTGATTTTAAATCTCCTTTTTTTTTACAGGTTTATTTCATAAATAGTTTTCTAAGATATTTAAATACCTACAATATGTTTTTCTCTGGTCTTCATATCTTTAAAATTATTTCAATATTTCACCTCCTTTCTTAAATTTACCCAACTTTTTTTTAAACCAAAAAGCCAGATTGCAACAGGAATTGGAACACATTTTGATTCAAAACCTACATCTTTTTATATGAAATAATTATTTTGGACAAAACATAACTTTTCACAAGATAACTTATTGATATTTATTAAAAAAAAGTAATTTATAAATATTAAATTAATTATGCTCAGGTATTTAGTTGATATCTGGAGAGCCGTATGGATTAAAAAAAATGAAAAAAGAAGGAATGTAAGAAAAAGAGATCAGAACAAGATATCTATATAAGCGGAAAGGGAAATCTTTTAAATTGATATCTTTTTTCTGTCCACCCCATCCCTCGCAGGTTAACCGTCAGTTTAAACAGGTAATAATGTATTCATATATATTGAAATTTTTACCTTTTTGAGTTCGAACAAAATCAAATCTTTTTCCCTGTTTAAATTTTTTAAAGCAGAAAACACTTTGCTAAATATTTTTTTATACTTTATATTCTGAGTCTTTATATACATAAATAAGTTTTATATGCTTGTATTTTATTGCTCAAAAAAAAGATAATATAGCTTTTTTAAAATTTTAGAGCGAGTTAAAGAAAGTTAAAGAAAGTTAGATAAATTAGGGGTTAAGTCTGTTCTTGAGACTTATTAGCAGGAAAGATATAAATCATGTATAAAAAATTTATGCTTGATAAATCAAAATTATTATATTCAGAGATGATTGAAAGAAAAGGACAGTTGGTTTAACCCAAGCTCTAAACAGCAACTAACAAAAATTATAATGCCAATAAGATTGTTGAACCCAACTGTTATTTTTAAAACCGGCTGTCCCTCTTTTTGTGCAAGTAGATAAAACTTTTTGCTCTATTTATAAATTACGTCTATATTTTCCTCCAACCTGATACAAAGTTTTTGTAATCTGTTCAAGAGAACATACTCTTGTTGTTTTTATTAATTCTTTAAAAATATTTTCATTTGACAGGCAAACCTTTTTTAGCTGTTTTAAAGCTGATTCTGATTTATTTTTATTTCTTTTTTGAAAATCTTTTAATCTTTTTATCTGGGAATCTTTTTCATCTTCAGTTGCTCTTGCAAGCTCTACATCATCGCATTGATCATCTTCTTCAGCCTTGTTATCTAAAAATATATTAACCCCTACAATAGGAAATTTACCATTATGTTTTAATATTTCATAATACATAGACTCATCCTGTATTTTACCACGCTGATAACCTGTTTCCATTGCTCCTAAAACACCACCTCTTTCTGACAATTTGTCAAATTCTTTTAAAACAGCATCTTCAACAAGATCAGTTAATTCATCAACTATAAAACTTCCCTGATTAACATTTTCGCATCTGGCAAGTCCCCACTCTTTGTTTATTATCATTTGAATAGCAAGTGCCCGTCTCACAGACTCATTACTTGGTGTTGTTATAGCCTCATCATACGCATTAGTATGAAGACTATTACAATTATCATAAATAGCACATAATGCCTGAAGAGTAGTTCTTATATCATTAAACTGAATTTCCTGAACATGTAAGGATCTCCCTGATGTTTGAACATGATATTTTAATTTCTGGGATCTTTCAGATGCCTTATATCTTTCCCGCATAACAACTGCCCATATTCTCCTTGCTACTCTGCCTATAACAGTATACTCAGGATCCATTCCATTTGAAAAAAAGAATGATAAACTCGGAGCAAAATCATCAATATTCATACCTCTTGACAGATAATATTCAACATAGGTAAAACCATTTGCAAGTGTTAATGCAAGTTGAGTAAGAGGGTTTGCTCCTGCTTCTGCTATATGGTATCCTGAAATAGATACAGAATAAAAATTTTTCACTTTTTCTTTAACAAAAAATTCTTGTATATCACCCATCATTTTTAAAGCAAATTCTTTGGAAAAAATACATGTATTTTGACCCTGATCTTCCTTTAATATATCAGCCTGAACTGTTCCACGAATATTTTGTAAGGTTTTTTTCCGTATCTGTTCTGTTTCAATTTTATTAGGTTTTCTACTGTTTTCTGCAAAAAATTTTTCTATTTGCTGATCA
>DAOWNP010000239.1 GCA_030642545.1 Desulfobacteraceae bacterium
AATTATCCGATTTTAAAAATTGGCACAAGGCCTGCGAGAAGAGATAATACTAAAACGTATATCTTATGACCGATAACTTAAGTGAAATTATTTATGTGACGGTCTATACATAATTGAGTATATAACAGGAACTACAAACAGAGTTAAAATTGTAGAAAAAATAAGACCAAAAATTATGGCAGCTGCCATAGGCTTCCACATTTCTCCACCTCCAAAATAAAGAGGAAGCATTCCTCCAACTGTAGTTGCCGTAGTAAGTAATATCGGACGCAGTCTTCTTTGGGCTGCTTCTATTATGGCTTTTTGAAGAGACAGTCCACTATTTAATATTTCATATTTTATCCGCTCCAATAAAACAATAGCATTATTTACCACAATTCCTGATAAAGAAACAATACCAAGTAAAGTCATAAAACCAAAATAAAGATCTGTTATAAACAATCCTGCAATAACACCAATAAGCCCGAGAGGAATTGTAACAAGAACAATTAAAGATTTTCTAAACGAATTAAACTGTATAAATAAAAGCAGAATAATTAAAAACCCGCCTATTGGAAGCTTTTCAGCTATAGAGCTGTTTGCCTTACCTGAAGTCTCTATCTCTCCACCAAATTCATATCTATATCCTATGTCCCAGTTTTTTTTCTCTTTTTCTAACCATGGCAGTATCTTTTGTTCTATATAAGCAGGAGTTATCCCTTTTTCTAATTCACAACTCACAGTAACTGTCATCTGTCTGTTTCTACGTATAATATCAGCAGATTCCCACTCAATTTTAATATCTGCAACTTGCTTTAAGGGCACTGACATCCCTGTCCTCTGGGCATAAATATTTATATTTTCAATATTACGCAACCTGCTCTTATCCGATAAAACAGATCGAAAAACAATTGGTATAAGCTCATCACCTTTCCTGAATTCTGTTAATTTTAAACCTGTTAAATTTGTTTTCAATGAAACAGCTATATCCTGATTAGTAATATTTGCCCTTCTTGCCCGCAGCTGATTAACTTTAACTACTATCTTTTTTATCCGCCTTTCCCAGTTATCTATAATATTATAAGTCCCTTTCAAATTACCAAGCTGCTCTTTAACAAGTTTTACAATTGCAAATATTTTTATTTGATCCCTGCCTGAAATTCTGATTTCTACCGGATATTTAATTGGAGGACCATTTTCAATTCTTTTTAATCTTATTTTTGCTTCTGGTATATTATTAAAAATATAATCATGGATTTTCTCCATCATCTCTTCTATAACTATAACCGATGTTACATTTATTACAAAAAGTGCATATTCAGGATTTGAAATCTCAGGTTCATGAGGAAGAACAAAACGAGGTCCCCCTTCTCCGATATAACTTATCCAGTTTATTACACCATTTTCTTTTTTTTTTGTGATTTTCATCTCTTTTTCAATAAATTTATCAATTTTTTTTACTGCTTTTTCTGTTATTTCAATTGCTGTTCCCCTTGGAAGAAATATTTCCGTCCTGAAATATGTTCTATCTGATGGCGGGAAAAAAATCACAGGTAAAAATTGTGCAGAATATAATGCTCCCATAAAAATCAAAATTATTATAGATAGACTCTGGTATCTGTATTTCAAAGAGAGACAAAGAATTTTTTTGTAAATATTGCTGTTTTGAAAGTAGATACTGCTTTTTTTTATTTCCCCCAACCGTGTGCTTTGTATATAAATGAGAGGAATCATTGTAAGTGATAATACCCATGAACTAAGCAGTGTAATTGTAACAACATTAAAAATAGGAGCTGTATATTCTCCACTTTCAGAATTTGCGAGAAACACCGGCAAAAAAGCTGCAGCTGTTGTAAGAGATGATATAAGCAAAGGAAAAGATAACTCTTTTTCAGAGCGTATAGCAGCATCAACAGGATCACTGCCTTCATATATCAAAACTGTCATGGATTCCCCCATAACAATAGCATTATCAACCAGCATTCCCAATGAAATAATAAGTGCTGAAAGAGTGACTTGATTAAATCCTATATGTAGAGTAAACATAATAAATATTGATGTTAAAATAGTCACAGGTATCAGTGTCATTACAATAAGACCTGTACGTATACCCAATGTCAAAATCATAACAAGAGTAACTACAAGTATTGCCTGTAAAAGATTATTTCTAAATTCATAAAATTTATTGTTAACATCAAGAGGTTCAAAATTAACTATTTCAAACTCAATTCCATAAGGACTTTGTAACTCTAATCTGCTTATCAGGCTTTTAACCTGCTCCCCAAGTGCAATAAGATTACCACCAGTCCGCATTGAAACAGCAACACATAAGGCTTTTTTCCCTGAAACAGTCAACTTTGAATCAGGAGGATCAATATATGCACTTTTTATTTTAACAAGATCTCCCAAACTCAACAGGTCTTCCCTGTTAGGCAATTTTATTAATGTTTTTCGCATTTCATCTATTGACAAAAAATTCCCTGAAGGCTCCACCATAATCCGTTCTCTGCCTGTTAGAAGCTCTCCTCCTGGTATAATTATATTTCTGGATTTTAAAATATTCATTAGTTGAAAAGGAGAGATCTTGAGCTCTGCTAATTTTGAGTCACTGTATTCTATAAATATCCTTTTTTCCTGAGCTCCATAAATTTCAACCTTCCCTACATTATCTATTACAAGAAGTTCATTTTTAAATTGATCTGCAATCGTTTTTAATTCAGCATAAGAAAATTCTTCTCCGGTAATACCTGCTACAATTCCAAAAACATCACCAAAATCATCATTTACAAATGGTCCCACTATACCTTCAGGAAGCTCTACTACAGCATCATTAACTTTTCTTCTTACTTTATCCCAAATAGGACGCATATTTTTATATTGATGAAGAATTTTCAAAAAAATTATTGAAACGCCTGTTTTTGAATGACTTTTAACATATTCAAGCTCCGGAATTTCTTGAATTTTTTTTTCAATTTTATCGGTTACAAGCTGCTCTACACGCCTGGGACTCGCCCCAGGAAACAGAGTAACAACCTGAGCGTTTCTTATAACAAAACCAGGATCATAGCTCCTTGTTAATTTATGATAACCTGTTATACCCCCAACTATTAAGATTATCAGTAAAAGCAGTGTTACCCTGTTATTTTTTATGGCAGTTTTTGTCAAACTCAATTTAGGGCACCTCTTTTCAGCATTACCAAGTCATTATCCTCTATTTTGTTTATTCCGGCAATCACAACCAAATCACCAGAAGTTAACCCATTTAATATTTCAAATCCTTTTGGGGTAAAGTCACCAAGCAAAACAGAACGCCTGTAAATACGTCCTGATTCCTTCCCCAGGGACTTAACTACAAAAACAAATGTCCCTTTAACATCTTTACCAACTGCAAAAGACGGTACAATAAACTTACCGCCTGGATTATCTTTTTCGAAAAAGCAGGTGACTTCCGCAGCCATACCAGACATTATACGTTCGTCTGTATGATTTAATTTCGCAAGTACCGGAAAAGTAGTTTCTATTCCAACAGACGATATTCCTATTTCTGTTATAGTTGCATTAAATATTTTCTCCGATACAGCATAAAATATAACTTTAACAGTACTGTTTTTCTTTATTTGGGATATTAATGTTTCTGATACTCTAAATTCAACTGTAATACGGGAACCATAATTAATAGACACAACAGGCTGACCTGCAAGAACGCTCTCATTCTCTTCTACCATTACATCTGCAATATGACAGATAGAAGGTGCTTTCATATGTGTATATTCTAACTGGCGCACAGACAATTCCAACTGATTTCTAATTGACAAAACTGCAGCTTTTGATGCTTCAGCGAGAGACCTTGCGGCATCAAGTTCATTTCTTGAAACATTTAAATTTTTATACAAATCACGAATCCGCTTATAATTTGAGACAGCATTTCTTTTTTGGGCTAAAACTTTTGCAAGAGATGCTTTTGCTGCATTAACCTTAATTTTATAGTCCGCAGGATCAAGTTGTGCTATAATTTGTCCTTTATGCGCCAAATCACCAACTTTAACCATAATAAGATCAATAAAACCAGGAACCCTGAAACTTAATCTTGATTCCTTATCAGCCCTTGCTATACCTGAAAATATACGATCTGTTTTACCAAAAGTTTTAAACATTTTTATATATTTAACAGGTCTGAGCTTTTTTTTATTTTGCACGAAATCTTCATCACCGCAGCATATCAATAATAATAAACAGCTTAGTATAAACAATATTATGCTTTTATGTTTGATATTACCACCCCATCTTTTTTCTATAGACCGTCACATAAATAATTTCACTGCGTTATCGGTCGGAGATATACGATTAGTAT
>DAOWNP010000097.1 GCA_030642545.1 Desulfobacteraceae bacterium
GTGCCAATTTTTAAAATCAGATAATTATGTGACAATCTATATATTAATTTAACCTTCAGAAAACAAATTTAACTTGCCAAGAAGTGTTTCAAATCTGTTTTTTATCATAACAGACTGTTGCTTATCCAATTCCACTTTTTCAGATTTTTCTAAAAGTTCAAGTTCGTATTTATTTATTTTTTCCAGTAATTCGGACTTTTCTGTTTTTAACAACTTTAAAGCTTCGATTAATTTCTGAACTTTACTTTCGATCTCAGCTAATTGTTGAATTATACTATTATTATCTATATTTAAATCATTATTATCTATATTTAAATCACTATTATCCAATTTTATTCACCTCGGATTTTATATAAGATAAAACACCCTTGAAGTCAAGATAATTCTATATTTGAGCTTTAAGTAACATCTCTACCTGGTTTAAATCTTTAGAACTGTTTATTCCAATTACTTCGTCTTTCTTATCAGTGATAAATTTTTCTACTTTTTTATTCATTTTATTCCCAATTTCAATCATATCTGTTAAATATCGCTCTTTTTGACTGTTTTGCGATTTAATTTCAGGAATAATAGCTGATAAAACTTCCCGTTGAACACAATACACACCTGAATTAACTTCCTTTATTTTCCTCTCCTCAAAAGTTGCATCTGACTCTTCTTTTATTTTAACAAATTTACCAGAAGAATCGCACACAATTCTGCCATACCCTGCAGGATCAGAAAGTTTTACAGACAAAAGAGTAATATCATTTTTTTCTTTAAAATGATATTTTACCATTTGACTTAAGGTTGATTTTGATAGCATTGGCACATCACCGCACAATATTATAACAGTTTCAATTTCAGGTTTAAGAGCAGGCAATCCACATTCAACAGCATGTGCTGTCCCGTTTTTTTCTTCCTGCATCGCAAACCATACATTATTATACTTTTCAGATACAACTACCTTAACAGACTCTGCCTGATGCCCTATCACCAAAACAACCTGATTTGCAATATTTGCTGCTGTTTCTACTACATATAATATCATAGGTTGCCCGCAAACCTCATGCAAAACTTTTGCTTTGTCTGACTTCATCCTTGTACCTAAACCTGCTGCGAGAATTATTACTCCAATTCTATTTTGCATTTTTTATAATTCCTACATTTAAAAAACAATTAAAGTTTCAAAAAAATGTTTTAAAATATTTATTACAAAATTTTTATAAAAAAATAAATACAGGGGGGATATAAGAACTACAGAAAATATTATATCAATTTTCTACTTTTAGGAAAGAAAGATAGTGTTTAAACAAAAAATATTTTGCTTAAACACTATAGACCATCACATAAATAATTTCACTTAGGGTCATGGAAATTAATAAATACTCTAAAAACGGCGTATAGGATTTCAGCTCGTATTCAAGGCGTGTTAGAAGGGGCATATTAGGATATGTGCCCTCTAACACAACAAAGAAGACAAGTTGAAAGACAAGCCGGGTTAGGGATTTATTTGTTTCCATGACCCTTAAGTTATAGGTAGAAAAATATACTATTAGTATTATCTCCTCCCCGCAGGTCTTGTAAAATTTATTATGTGACAATCTATATATTAAACCAGTTTTAAATTGATGTCTTTACAATACCTATACGACTGATAGCCCTTTGTAAAGAGATCCTTGCCCGCTCATAATCAAAATTCTCTTTTTTTTGATCTATCCTTTTTTGAGCCCTGTCTAAGGATTGCTGAGCCCTGTCTAAATCAATATCTCTACGACGTTCTGCAGATTCTGCCAAAATAATAACTTTATCAGGTAAAGCTTCAGCAAAACCACCACTTACAAATAAAGCTCTATCAATACCACTATTATCTTTATAACTAAGCGATCCTGCTTTTAAAGTAGTTAAAAAAGGAGTATGTCCACTTAAAATACCAAACTCTCCAAGAGTCCCAGGAGCCATAACTATTTGCACATCTTCACTTACAACATATTTTTCCGGGGTTACTACTTCTAATTTAATGTTATCAGCCATATTTCCCCCTTATTCTTCTGCTTGTTTCATCTCTTCAGCCTTAGCTATTACATCTTCTATAGAGCCTACCATATAAAAAGCCTGTTCCGGCAAATCATCATGTTTACCTTCACAAATCTCCTTAAAACCCTTGATAGTCTCTTCAATTTTTACATATGTTCCTGGTTTACCTGTAAAAACCTCAGCAACATGAAATGGCTGTGACAAATACCTTTGAATTCTTCTTGCTCTTTCAACTGTAATTTTATCTTCATCAGAAAGCTCATCCATACCAAGAATTGCAATAATATCCTGAAGCTCTTTGTATTTCTGAAGTGTTTGCTGAACATCTCTTGCTACCTGATAATGCTCTTCTCCAATAACAGCAGCATCAAGAATTCTTGATGTTGAATCCAAAGGATCAACAGAAGGATATATACCAAGCTCTGCAATCTGCCTTGATAAAACAACAGTTCCGTCAAGATGTGCGAACGTAGTTGCAGGAGCAGGATCAGTCAAATCATCTGCTGGAACATAAACACATTGAACAGCAGTAATTGATCCTTTTGTAGTAGATGTAATTCTTTCCTGCAATTCACCAAGATCAACAGCAAGTGTAGGCTGATATCCAACAGCAGATGGCATACGACCAAGCAGTGCTGACACTTCAGCTCCAGCCTGAGTAAATCTAAAAATATTATCAATAAAAATTAAAACGTCCTGACCTTCTTCATCCCGATAATATTCAGCACATGTCAAAGCTGACAAAGCTACTCTTGCCCTTGCTCCAGGAGGCTCAGTCATCTGCCCGTATATTAAAGCTGCCTTGGGAAGTACTCCGGAATCTTTCATTTCATGATAAAGATCATTTCCTTCTCTTGTTCTTTCACCAACGCCTGCAAATACCGAAATACCACCATGCTGCATAGCAATATTATTAACCATCTCCATCATGATAACAGTTTTTCCAACTCCGGCACCTCCAAACAATCCCATTTTACCACCTCTTGGGAAAGGTACCAAAAGATCAATAACCTTAATTCCGGTTTCAAGAACTGTTACACTTGTATCCTGCTCAGTAAATAAAGGTGCTGACCTGTGAATAGGTAACATCTTTTCCTGACTGATAGGACCTAATCCGTCAACTGGTTTCCCAATAACGTTTAACACCCTGCCAAGGCTGGCTTCACCAACAGGCATCATAATAGGTGAACCTGTATCTCTTACTTCCATTCCACGCACTAAACCATCAGTAACATCCATAGCAATAGCTCTTATAACATTATCTCCGAGATGCTGAGCCACCTCTACAACAAGATTGTCTTTTTCATCATTTAATGAAGTATTCGTTATACACAAAGCTGTTAAAATAGCTGGCAGCTTCCCTGCTTCAAATTCAACATCAACTACAGGCCCCATAACCTGTGTAATCTTACCTATATTTTCTCCCATCTATAGACCTCCTATAATGTCTTTAATATACAGTACAATTAATCAGGATTATCCCTTTAGGGCCTCTGCGCCACCGACGATATCCATTAAATCAGCTGTAATTCCAGCCTGTCTAGCCTTATTATATACCAATGTTAATTCTTCAACCAAATCATTACACGCTTTTGTAGCATTATCCATAGCACTCATTCTTGCTGCATGTTCACTAGTAGATGTTTCAAGCAAAGCATTATGTATTTGTATAAATATATTTTTTGGAAGCATCTCACCAAGAAGTTCATCTGGCGAAGGTTCGCATATATGTTCTGCCTGATAAGGAGCATTAATATCCTTATCTACAGCATCTATTGCAGAAACAGGCAGCAAATGCCTTATAGTTGGCACCTGCTTTCCCATTCCTTTAAAAGCAGCATACAAAACATATACTTCATCATATATTCCTTCAAGAAATTTATTTATCATTGATTGGCCAGAATTTGATGCAACACTAAAATTAAAACTGGAACCAACAACACCTATATGTTCATCAACAATCTCTACTGAGCTTTTCTTAAAAGCATCTCTGCCTTTTTTACCAAAATTTGTAACAGTTGTATTGACATTTGATACCTGCTTTTCTTTTATAAATTCTTTTGCTTTATTTATTAAATTAGCATTAAAACCGCCGCAAAGTCCTCTATCTGATGTACAAATAATCAAATGTATATTTTTTACTTCCTCTTTTTTAATCAATAGCGGATCTGCATCTCCACTTGCTTTTTCAGAAAGGTTACCCAGAACCTCAGCATACTTTTCAGCATAAGGCTTAAAAGCCTCCATAGCCATCTGAGCTCCACGCAAACGAGATGCCGCAACCATATTCATAGCTTTGGTTATCTGCTTAGTTTTTTTTACACCACTGATTTTTGTTTGGACTTCTTTTAAAGTTGCCATACAAAATACCTTTTATACTTTATATTTACTTTGATATAAATAATATTATTAATATTTATTAAACTATTTATTAAACTATTTAATTGTATCTTTAAATTCAACCGCATATTCAGTCAAAGCTTTTATCATTATTTTTTCCAGATCATCGGTAATTTTTTTCTCTTCAGCTATACCTTTTAACAACTCTGGATATCTATTCTCAACAAAAGTATATAAACCAGCTTCATATTTTGTTACAACATCATTTGAAAATTCATCCAAATATCCTTTAGTTCCGGCATAAAGAATTACAATCTGTTTTTCCAAAGAAAGAGGTTGATATTGAGGCTGTTTTAAAATTTCTACAAGCCTTTCTCCTCTTGTAAGCTGCTTTTGAGTTGCTACATCAAGATCAGAACCAAATGCTGCAAATGCCTCAAGTTCTCTAAACTGAGCCATATCAAGCCTTAATGTTCCTGCAACCTGCTTCATGGCTTTAGTTTGTGCTGCACCACCTACACGAGATACTGATAGACCTACATTAATTGCCGGTCTTATACCTGCAAAGAAAAGATCCGGCTCAAGATATATCTGTCCGTCTGTAATAGAAATAACATTTGTAGGAATAAATGCGGAAACATCTCCTGCCTGAGTTTCAATAATAGGAAGGGCTGTCATTGAACCAGCTCCAAGCTCATCATTCAACTTTGCCGACCGCTCAAGCAACCTTGAATGATTGTAAAAAATATCTCCAGGATAAGCTTCACGACCTGGTGGACGCCTCAAAAGAAGTGATACCTGCCTGTAAGCCGCAGCCTGTTTTGACAAATCATCATAGATAATAAGAGAATGCATCCCTTTATCTCTGAAATACTCAGCCATTGCACACCCTGCATATGGGGCCAGAAACTGTAATGAAGCAGGATCACTGGCACAAGCAGAAACAACTGTTGTATATTCCATTGCCCCATGTTTTTCAAGTACAGAAACTATTTGAGCAACTGTAGACTGTTTCTGACCGCAAGCCACATAAAAACAATATACATTTTGCCCTTTCTGACTTAAGATAGCATCAATTGCAATTGCAGTTTTTCCTACCTGCCTGTCACCAATAATAAGCTCTCTCTGACCTCTTCCAACAGGAGTCATAGCATCAATTGCTTTTATACCGGTAAGCATTGGCTCATGAACACCCTTTCTGGCAATTACTCCTGGTGCGACCATCTCTACACGACTGGAATGTTCTGAATTTATCGGGCCTTTCCCATCAAGTGGTTCTCCTGTAGTAGACACAACACGTCCCAATACAGCTTCGCCTACAGGAACCTCAGCAATTTTCCCAGTTCTTTTTACAGTGTCTCCCTCTTTTATATTGGTATCTTCACCCATAATAGCAACACCAACATTATCTTCTTCAAGATTCAAAACAAGACCCAAAATCCCGCCGGGGAATTCAACCAATTCCATTGTCATGACTTTTTCAAGTCCATAAATTCTGGCGATACCATCTCCTACAGAAAGAACAGTTCCTGTTTCGCTTAATTCAACCTTTAGGTCAAAATCCTTTATCTGATCCTTAATAATCTGACTGATTTCTTCAGCTTTTATCTCCATTAGACACTCTCACCCTTTTTTAAAGATTCTCTCATATTTATTAATTGGGTCCTGATACTGCCATCTATAACAAGATCACCAATTTTTGTCACTATTCCACCAATAAGTGCTGTATCCTGTTTAACTTCCAATATAACATCTTTACCGGTAACTTTAGATAATGCAACACGTATTTTTTCTACATTATCCTCCGGAAGTGCAGATGCAGAAATCATATCTGCACGGGCTATCCCTTTAAATTCATCTGCAAGTTTCTGGTAGAAACTATCTATCTCTCCAACAAATCCCATTCGCCCTTTGGACAATAATAAGATAAAAAAAGTTTTCATGGTTTTAGAAAATTCAATTTTTTCCAAAACCCTCTGCAAAACATTCTTTCTTTTTTCAGCATCATAAAGGGGGTTACATATCGCATTTTTAAGGTCAGTTTCTCTGACCAAAAGATCAGAAAACCACCCAAGCTCATCTCTATACCCTTCTGTATTACCATCCTCTTTCCCAATAAGCATAAGTGCTTTAGCATAACGTCTTGCAATTACCAAATTTTTCACTATTTCACCACCTTATCCAAATATTCATCCACCAGCCGTCCCTGATCATTCGGTGTAATATTTTGAACCAATATATCTTCAGCCTGCACAATTGCTTTTTCCAAAATATCTTTTTTTAGCTTTAATTTGGCCTGAGAAAATTCATACTTTATAGTTAATGCTGCCTGTTCTTCAAGTTTTGCAGCAGATTTTTCAGCTTCCTCAAGTACCCGTTTTTTGGCATCCTCACCCTGCTTTACATAATTGTCAAGAATCTCTTTTGCTTCCTGATCAAGCATAGCTATTTTTTCGGTATAACTCTTAAGCCTGGCCTCTGCTGCCTTTTTCTGATCTTCTAAATTACTTAACTGCTCTTTTATCCCATCTATACGAGAAGCAAGTGCTCCTGCTGCCGGCTTTTTTAACAAAAAAACAAGTCCTATAGCAAGAACAGCAAAATTCATAACTCTAAAAGTATCAGTACTTACCCACCCTTTAGCTTCTCCGTGCTCAGTATCTGATGATCCAATAGCCACACCTGAAAACGACAATAACAGGCAAATCATAAATATCAAAATCATTGATTTTGAAAAACACAAACTAAATGATCTAAACATTAAATGATCCTCCCTAAAAGCTTATTCCCTATAGATTTTGCAAAAACATCAACTTCTCCATAAAGTGTTTTTTCCACTTCTTGAGCTTCCTTTTTAATCTTTTCCTTAATCTTTTTCAATTCATCTCTGGCATGGTCATTAATTTTTTTAAGTAAATCAACTCCTTCATCCTCAGCGAGCTTAATCAACGAATCTTTTTTTCTAATTCCTTTTACCCTGGCTTTTTTTATACCAGAATTATAATCTTCATTTTTTCTGCTTACTTCTTTTTCAGCTTTTTCAACACTACCTTCCAGACCAGTAACCTTCTCATGCCTTTTTGCCAAAATCCCCCTAATAGGCTTGTAAACAAGCATATTCAAAGCAAAAATAAGCAAAACAAAATTAATAACCTGATAAATAGCCGTAATATTAATGTCAATCATAATTTATAGTCCCCAACTAAAATTTTTTGATACCAAAAAAACACCACTATATCAGTATAACCTTATCCAATTTTACTAAAAGTTTGCATTACCATTTATCAGGTCATATTGTCAAAGAATTTTTGGATTTTTTTTACTTTTGGTTTATCTAAATCTTTAAATTCTATTTTAGCTTTTTTTTCTTCTTCTTTTTTTTCTTCTTCTTTTTTTTCAATACTTATTTTTTTCTTCATTTCACATTTACCATTAAAAGAAACACCAGCATCTAAAACTACAACAGGTGAATAAATATCTCCATTTATCTTCGCAGGAGGATATACCTCAACACGGCTTTTAGCTTTTATCAATCCATTAACCCTGCCCATGATTATAGCAACATCAACATCTAAATCAGCATCAACTATTGACTTCTCTCCTATGATTACAGTACCTCTCTGACTATTAATTTTCCCTTTTATATTTCCATCAAGACGAATTGTTCCTTCAAAATTTATAGCTCCTTCTATTCTATCGTTTGACCCTATAAACGTTGTTACAGCCCCAGAACTTTTTTTCTTTTTCATACTTGTCTCCCTGATAGAGTTAACATTTTTTTAAAAAACCGGAATAGGAAATCACTCTTCAACTACAAGCCTTCTTGTACCAATATTAATTAATATACTTATTCCCAGCATAGTAGTAAGAACAGAAGAGCCTCCATAACTGACTAGTGGCAAAGGAACTCCAACA
>DAOWNP010000053.1 GCA_030642545.1 Desulfobacteraceae bacterium
ATTTTTTAGAAAGATTTCAAATTATAAGTCTGAATGAACACATTTCTGATACTGCAACGGATTTATTAAAAAAATATCGTCTCAGCCATGGTTTGCTGATCGCCGACTCACTCATTGCAGCAACTGCTATTATTATCAACACCCCGTTTATTTCTAAAAATCAGCGTGATTACCGGTTTATAGAAAACCTGAACCTATTTTCTTATCCAACTCCTTTTCAATAATAATGGTAATGTATGCTGATTGTCCATTTTAATTCCCTGCCTTAGGGATGTAGGCAGTGTTTTGAACTCATAAATGTCCAAAAAATACCCGACTGACCGATTTGACACTATTATAGGTACGAATTCGATGTTTGAGATACGAGGTCTGTACATATGATTATATTTTAGACATAATAAAAACAGACCTAACTTTTAACTTTTAAATCTTAAAACTTTTTTATGACTTTACAAAGAAAAATATATACAGTTACAAAACTAAATTCAGATATCAAACAGCTTCTTGAGGAAAAATTTCCTATTATCTGGATTACAGGAGAGATATCCAATTTTCATGTTCCAATGTCAGGTCACTATTATTTTACTTTAAAAGATGATCAAAATAAAATAAATTGTGTAATGTTTTCCGGTCAAAATAGAAATTTAAAATTTTTACCTGAAAATGGAATGAGTGTTACCGGATTATGCAGATTAACAGTTTATCCTCCTAATGGAGTATATCAGGTATTGTTTGAACATTTAGAGCCAAAAGGAGTTGGTGAATTACAAATTGCATTTCAGCAGTTAAAAGAGAGTCTTTCAAAACAGGGTATTTTTGATAAAGAACATAAAAAACAGATAACCGCCCTAACCTTTCCCAGGAAAATAAGCCTTATAACATCTTCTACAGGTTCTGTAGTTCATGATTTCATCAGAGTTGCAAACAAGAGGTTTGTAAATATTTATATACAAATAGTTCCTGTTAAAGTACAGGGAGAAGGTTCTATACAGGAAATTGTATCTGCTGTAGATTTTGTAAACAGGCAAAAAGATTCAGATATAATAGTTCTTGCCAGGGGCGGAGGTTCTTTTGAAGATTTATCTCCATTTAATTCAAAAGCTGTTGTAATGGCTGTTTTTCACTCTGATATTTTTGTTATTTCAGCTATAGGCCATGAAACAGACCATACTCTGTCTGACTTTGCAGCAGATTTAAGAGCCCCTACCCCTTCGGCTGCGGCTATTTATGCTATGCCTGACAAAAAAGAGCTTTTAAAAAGAGTGAATGACCTTTCAAAAAATCTAAAATCATCTGTTATGGAAACTATCTCTTTTAAAAAAATGCATTTAAATCAGCTTGAGAAAAGAGTTATAAACCCATTAAAACGTGTTGATGATTTTAGATTTAAAATAGATGATCTATCCAAACGCTTGACTAAATCAATATTAAGCGTTTTAATGACAACGAGGACGAGGTTTTTATTGCAAAAAGAAAAAATTTACTTTTTTTCACCTTTATCAATAATAACAAATTATAAATTAAGGTTAGATAATAAAAAACTAAACTTATTATCTGTCACTAAATTTATAATAAATAAAAAAAGAGCAAAAACAGCAGAACTTAATGCAGCTCTTTGTGCTTTAAATCCTGCATTAATCTTAAAACGAGGATACAGCATTGCAAAACTTCTACCTGAAGGCAAAATAGTGAGCAGCTCATCAGATGTTTCACCCAAAAGCCGTATGGAAATTATTTTTGCAAATGGGAAAATAATTTGCAGAGTTGAGGAAATAATAGAATAATGGCAAAAAAAACTTTTGAACAGTCAATAAATGAGTTAGAAGAGATTATAAATACCTTAGAGTCAGGAGATCTTTCTCTTGAAGAGGCTTTTAAAAAATTTGAAAAAGGAGTGACTCTTTCTAAATTGTGTTCCCAAAAATTAGATGAAACAGAAAAAAAAGTTACTGTTTTATTACAAAATTCCAATAAAGAGTATATTGAAAAACCTTTTTTACCGGATAATGAATAAGCATAAATGTTTGATTTAAAAAAATATCTTGATGATAAAATCAAAACAGTTAATTTTACTTTGGAAAATATTTTAATTAGTTCGTCTGATTCAGGCAGACTTACAGATGCCATGAGTTATTCACTTATGGGAGCAGGTAAACGCTTAAGACCAGTTTTATGTATAGCATCAGCTCAGGCTGTTGGATCTAAAATAAATGATGATCTGTTAAATACTGCATGTGCTATTGAGATGATCCATACTTACTCTTTAATACATGATGATCTTCCTGCTATGGATAATGATAAATACCGACGAGGCAAACTTACCTGCCATATGGCTTTTGATGAAGCAACCGCAATTTTGGCAGGAGATGCACTTTTAACTTTGGCTTTTGAAATTTTAAGTTCTTGTAAAAGTCAGAGTTATGACAAAACAGATCTTGAAAACAGACTTATTATTATAAAAAAAATTTCAGAGGCTTCAGGCTGTAAAGGTATGATTTATGGTCAGATGAATGATATTCTTGCTGAAGGAAAAGAACTTGAGTTGCAAGAGATTGAAAAAATTCATGCCGCTAAAACAGGAGCTCTTATAAAAGCTTCGGTTGTATCAGGAGCGATAATAGCAAAAGCAAATAAATCACAGATAAAAGCATTATACAATTATGCTCATAACACAGGTTTAGCATTTCAGGTAACAGATGATATACTAAATATCACTGGAGATCCTGAGATAATGGGAAAAGCTACAGGCACAGATAATATATGCAATAAATCAACATATCCACTGCTTCTTGGAATAGAATCTGCAAAAAAACTTTCTAATACATTTATAGACAATGCATTATGTTCCATAAATGATTTTGGTGAAAATGCTCAACCTCTTCGTGCTATTGCAAAATATGTTATCAATAGGAAAAAGTAGTAATATATAAGTTAATAAAATCTAAATACTAAAAAAGGAGTTCTTAGTTGTTTTGAAATATCTTGATCGGATAAATTCTACAAATGATTTAAAAAAGTTTTCATTACCTGAGCTTAATTTACTTGCAAAAGAGATCAGAGAAACTATTATTTCTACTGTATCAAAAAATGGAGGGCATCTTGCATCCAGTCTTGGTGTTGTTGAACTTACCATAGCAATTCATTATGTATTTAATGCTCCTTTTGATAAAATTATATGGGATGTAGGACATCAGACATATGCTCATAAGCTTTTAACAGGAAGGAAAAATCAGTTTAATACACTGCGTAAATACAAAGGTTTGTCCGGATTTACTAAAATAAGTGAAAGCAGGTTTGATGCTTTTACAACAGGACACAGCAGTACATCTATTTCTGCTGGTTTAGGAATGGTTTGTGCGAAAGAGTTAAATCAGGACAATTCAAAAGTTGTGGCTGTTATAGGTGATGGTTCTCTTACAGCTGGGATTGCATTTGAAGGTCTTAATCAGGCAGGAGATCTTCGTAAAAATTTTATTGTTATTTTAAATGACAATGATATGTCAATTTCGCCTAATGTTGGAGCACTTTCATCTTTATTAAGCAGAAGCTTTTCATCGAAATATCTTATTAATATGAAAAAAGAGTTTGGAAATTTTCTTAAATCGCTTCCTAAAATAGGAAACGATATGTACAAACTTGCAAAACGTTCTAAAAATTCATTTAAAACTTTCATTACTCCTGGTATGCTTTTTGAGGCTTTGGACTTTGAATATTTTGGACCTATTAATGGACATAAATTAAATCATTTAATTGATATTTTAGAAAATATAAAAAGTTTAGAAAAACCTGTTTTAATCCATGTAACAACAAAAAAAGGCAAAGGCTATGCTCCTGCTGAGAAAAATCCTGTATATTTTCATGGAGTTGGAGTTTTTGACATTGATACAGGAAATAGCAGCAGTACCTCATTAAATATACCTTCATATACAGATGTTTTTGGACAAACACTTACAGCACTTGCCCAAAAAGATGATAAAATAGTTGCAGTTACAGCAGCTATGCCAGAAGGAACAGGTCTTACAGGTTTTTCAAGGGAGTTTCCAAAACGTTTTTTTGATGTTGGAATAGCAGAGCAGCATGGAATAACATTTGCTGCAGGACTGGCAACAGAAGGATTTAAACCTGTTGTTGCCATTTATTCAACTTTTTTACAAAGAGCTTATGATCAGATTTTGCATGATGTTTGTATAGAGTCTTTACCTGTTAAGTTTGCAATAGACAGGGGCGGAGTTGTAGGAGAAGACGGGCCTACTCATCATGGTTTATTTGACTTTTCCTATCTAAGAGCCCTGCCTAACATGGTTATTATGGCTCCAAAAGATGAAAATGAACTTTCTCAAATGCTCAAAACTGCAATAGATTATGATAAAGGTCCTATAGCTGTAAGATACCCAAGAGGAAAAGGCATGGGAGTCAAACTTTCAGACACTTCTCTGCCAATAGAAATTGGTAAGGCAGAAATACTGACTGATGGAGGAGACGTGCTTATTCTTGCTATAGGAAGCAGTGTCGCTGAATCAATCAAAGCCTGTGAAAAACTCTCTGAATCAAATATTTTTGCAACTGTTGTAAATTGTCGTTTTGTAAAACCTTTGGATGAAAAACTTATACTTGATCTATCAGAAAAAATTAAAAATATTATAACTGTAGAAGATCATATGAAAAGCTGCGGATTTGGCAGTGCTGTCTTAGAATGTTTAAATGATAACTATATATCAGGAGTAAGGGTTACAAGACTTGGTATTGATGATGTTTTTGTTGAACACGGTCCTCAAAAACTCTTAAGAGAAATACACAAAATAGATTCGGCTGCAATTATTTGTGCTACAAAACAGATGGTGAAAAACTATGCAGGCCAATAAAAAAAGACTTGATCTTATAGTTTTTGAAAAAGGTCTAACAACAAGTCGTATGCGTGCAAAAGCTGTTATTATGGCGGGTAGAATTTTAGTAGATAACAGAGTTATTGATAAACCTGGAATATCTATAAAAACAGATGCTGAAATAATATTTAAAGGTAATGATATTGCTTTTGTAAGCCGAGGCGGACTTAAACTGGAGAAAGCTTTAAAAGAGTTACCGATTAATGTTTTAAATGCTATATGCCTTGATGTAGGAGCATCTACCGGAGGTTTTACAGATTGTCTTTTGCAGCATGGAGCCTCTTTTGTTTATGCAGTTGATGTAGGTTATGGTCAGATAGCCTGGAAATTAAGAACAGATAAAAGAGTTAAGGTAATCGAAAGAACAAATATAAGATATATGCCAAAAGAGATTATTTCTGATCTTATTGATATAGCGGTTATAGATGTTTCATTTATCTCATTAAAAATAGTTGTCCCTTCTGTTTTAAAATTTTTAAAATCAGATGCAACTATTTTAGCTCTGATAAAGCCTCAGTTTGAAGTAGGTAAAAAAATGGCAGGCAAAAAAGGTGTTATAAAAGATCCGGTATTACACAAAAAAGTTATACAAGATTTGTCAGATTTTTTTACAGATACTGGTCTTGTATGTCAAAAGGTTGTTCCCTCCCCTATCCTAGGACCTAAGGGAAATAGAGAATTTATCATTATGCTTCAAAAAAAACCCTGTAAATTGTAATATAAACTTTTAAAAATATCTAAATTTTATAAAGATTATCTAAATTTCCAATTAAAACTTGATTTTTTTGCTATTAAGATATTATAGAATAGTTCTGGTTTGTTAATAATAAAAACTTAGTTTTACAAGCAGGTACATAATTGGGGAATTTCTTTTATCCTCATTTTTAACAGTATATTATAACTCAATATAATTATTTTTTGGTTTGTAGCAAAAAATAATATTATATAGTGTCCAAACGAAAACCTGATATTTTTCTTAAGAGAAGGAGCTTACATGATTGATACCATGGAAAATTTAAGAAACATTGCTATCGTGGCCCATGGAGGTGCGGGAAAAACGTCCATTGCTGAGGCTATGCTATTTAATGCTAAAGTTATAAATAGGCTTGGACGTGTTGAAGATGGAAACACTACAATGGATTTTGAACCTGAAGAATTAAAACGTTGTTCTAGTTTAAGCAGCAGCTTTTATCAATTTCCCTGGAAAAAAAAGAACATTAGCCTTATAGACACTCCAGGAGACCAGAATTTTTTTTCAGATACAAAAAACTGTATGCAGGCTTGTGACAGTGCTGTTTTTGTTATTGATGGAGTAGATGGTGTAAAAGTTCAAACTGAACAGGCATGGGAATTTGCTGAAGAATTTAATCTCCCCTCTCTTATTTTTATAAATAAACTTGATCGTGAACGATCAGATTTTGATAGAGTTGTTCAGGATGCAGCTACCTCTTTTTCAGTAAAACCTGTAATTCTTCAAATACCTATAGGATCTGAAAATGATTTTAAAGGTGTTGTAGATCTTTTGTTTATGAAAGCTTATGAATATGATGATGAAGGTAGGTCAACTTCTGTAGAAATACCTGAAGATATGAAAGATATTGTTGAAACTGAGCATGAGGCTCTTGTCGAGAATCTAACAGAATCAGATGACGAACTTATTGAAAAATATCTTGAAGGTGAAACAATATCTGATGAAGAACTCACTAATGCATTAAAAACAGGTATAATAGAGAAAGCTTTTATTCCTGTTATTTGTGGCTCTGGAACAAAAAATATTGGTATTGATCTTTTATCAGATTTCATAGTCAATTACATTCCATCACCAAAAGATCATATTGACTGGACAGGCACTAATATTTCTAATGAAAATGAAGAAATACGCAAATCAGATGTTAATGCTCCTTTTTCAGCATTTGTTTTTAAAACTGTAGCCGATCCATATGCAGGCAGACTTTCTATTATGCGTGTAGTTAGCGGAATACTACCTTCTGATGGGACATTTTATAATGCAACCAAAGATATAAAAGAAAGATATAACCAGCTTTTGATAATAGAAGGCAAAGAACAAAAAGCTGCATCTCAGGCTATACCTGGTTCAATTGTAGCTGTTGCAAAATTAAAAGAGACTGTAACAGGAGATACCCTGTGTGCTGAAACAGATAAAATAATTTTTAAATGTACAGATCCCCTTCCCCCGCTAATCTCATTTGCAATAAGTGCAAAAAAACAAGGTGATGAAGATAAAATATTTTCATCATTAACTAAACTGTTAGAAGAAGATACAGCATTAAAACTTGACCGTAATTCAGAAACAAAGCAAATTCTTCTTTCAGGCGGAGGACAGGTTCATATAGAAGTTACCTGTGAAAAATTAAAACGTAAATTTAATGTTGAAGTAAATTTAGATAAACCTAAAATACCATACAGAGAAACAATTAAGAAAAAAGTCAGAGTTCAGGGAAAACATAAAAAACAATCAGGTGGGCATGGCCAATATGGTGACTGCTGGATTCGTATGGAACCACTGCCTAAGGGGAAAGGGTTTGAATTTGTTGATGCAATAGTTGGAGGATCAATCCCTAAAACCTATATTCCGGCTGTTGAAAAAGGTGTAGTTGAAGCAGCAGCAAGAGGTATGATTGCAGGATTTCCATGTGTTGACTTTAGAGTAACTGTAGATGATGGAACTTTTCACAGCGTGGATTCATCTGAAATGGCTTTTAAAATAGCTGGTTCTATTGCTTTTAAAAATGCTGTTATCGAAGCAAAACCTGTTCTTCTTGAACCAATCATGAAGATTGCCATAAAAACCCCAGATGAATTTATGGGTGATATTATGGGTGATTTAAGCAGTAGAAGAGGTAAAGTAGGAGGAATGGATACTGAAGGAAAGTATCAGGTAATAAATGCAACTGTTCCTCTATCTGAATTTCAAACTTATGCTCCTGATCTTAGATCAATCACAGGAGGCCGCGGAACTTTTTCCATGGAATTTTCTCATTATGATGAAGTACCTTCTCAGATATCAGAAAAAGTAATAGAAGAGATAAATAAAGAAAAAGAGGAATAAGGGAATATTCTTTTCTTCCACTTCCCTAAATAAAACATAAACGAAAAGTGCAAAATGCTTTTCACTTTTCGTTTGTTTTTTTATTTAATCTTTAGTATTAATTATCTGCCTTATACGGACAGGTCTTTTTGTAATATTTAATTTAACCTTATTATGAATAAGAAAGGTTTTTAAAGCAGATTTTGAAGCTTTTGCATCATCATAATTATTATAATAGGGTTTAAGATCTTTTATTTCAGGATATACAGCATCTACTTTATTCCATACATTAGGTGATAATTTAGCCTCAATAATATACAATACATCTATTTTATGAACTGCAACAAGACAAATATCATCACTTATTTTTTTTTCTAAATCTCTTATTTTTTTTAAATCTTCTTCAGACAAAGCAACAATGTTTATTTTTTCTAAATCAGACATTTAAATATCCTTCTTTATTTACTTGAGAGTTTAAAGTTCTATCGTCATGCCGGACAAAGATCCGGCAGCAAGTTTCATTATGTTGTTGGAATTATTCTGGATGCAGGCGAAAGCAGCAATGATGGCAAGAATAAACCAACACTTATAATATCAATAACTTAAAAGAACTTTAGACTCTCAAGTTCTTTAGAAACATGAATTTATTATTATGTTAAATGTTTACAGGTATGTATTTGGGAATTAATTTCCATAATATTAATATTGACTTTATATAAATATCAAATTATTTAAGGTCAGTCAAATAAAGATTTGATCTATAAAAGAATATAACGCCATGCCCTGACAGGCATGACAAAACATGAAAATGAAATAACTTACTTGCAAATTATAAATTAGTAGAATTCCTTAATTCATAATTTACCATTCATAATTCATCATTTTCATATAAATGTATGGAGAAGACAGATGAAAAAAAGCAGGGTTATATTAAAAGACACTCTAAAACAGGTTACCCTGGATCAGGACAAGGCATTAGATCCTGATGAAACTGTAAAAAGATTTTATAAAAAAGCAAAAAAAATAGGTCTAAATATTTTAGATCATACAGTAAGAATTGATAACAAAAGGCTTGATATTCCTGTATATTTTAGTATATGCGGAAAAGATGCTAAAGCTGTAACAGGTACAAGTAAACAAATGGGAAAAGGAGCCACACCACAACAAGCCAAAGCAAGTGCTGTAATGGAGCTTGCAGAAAGATTCAGCTTTTTTTCTTTTTATAATAACCCTGAAAATTTTATTACTGCTTCTTACAACAATCTTTCCAAAGATGTAATATCTTTTGATCTTATAGCAAAATCTGTTCACGATGACTCTTCTGAGCTTGATATTTCTCGGAAACTTTTTTCAGAAATTCCTTTAAAATGGACATATGCATATAATTTAACAAAAAACAGAGATGTATTAATTCCCCTTAACTGGTTTTATACAATAAATGAATTTAATGGTCCCTCTGCTGGTAATACACCTGAAGAAGCTATATCTCAGGGAATTTGTGAGATTGTTGAAAGACATGTCTCTTCTGTAATAAGCAGAGAAAAATTAAGCGTACCTTTAATTGAATTAAGCTCAGCAACTGATAAAATGGTTGTTGATATGATAAATAAATATAAAAAAGCAGGTATTAAATTATATGCTTCTGATTTTACAATGAATATGGGGATTCCATCTGTTGGTGTTTTAGCCTATGATCCTAAAACATTTCCTGAAAAAAGTGAAATAGTGTGGACCGCTGGAACTACACCTGACCCACAAAAAGCATTAAGCAGAGCATTATCAGAAACAGCACAACTATCAGGAGATTTTAATACAGGCTCAAATTATATAGCAAGCGGACTTCCAAAACCTGACAGTTTAAATTATGCCGATTTTATTATAAATTCGAAAATTAAAACAGATATCAATTTACTCCCTGATATATCAAACAAAAATATAAAAACAGAAGTTGAAAACTGCATAGCAGAATTAGACAAACGAGATATGGATATAATTGTATTAAACACTACCCATCAAGGCTTGGAGATACCTGCATTTTATACTATAGTTCCAGGAGCACATTTCAGGGAACGTGCAATAAATACAAGTGTTGGAATGTTTTCTGCTAAAATAATTTATGAATCAATGAAAAACAGAGATGCTTTTGAAAAACTTCTTGAATTTGATCAAAAGCTCCCCGATAAATATTACAATAAATTTTATTTGGGCTGCTGTTATCTAACACAAAATAATCCAGCAAAAGCTTTAGATTTGTTTTGTCAATCTATAGATTTAAACCCATATAGCCAGGATTTGGCAAGTATTTATTCGTATATGGGTGTTTGTTATAAAGATATGGGTAAATATGAGTTTGCTATTGATATCCTTAAAAAAGGAGAAAGTATTGATAAAAAAAGAACTGATATTTATAATTTATTGGGATTTTGCTGCTTTAAATTAAAAGAATATAAAAAGGCAATCAGCTATTTTAAAAAAATAATTGCTCTTGATCCTTCATCTGCAATTGATTATGCAAATATTGGTTCAAATTATCACAAAATGAACCAATTAGATCAGGCAATAAAATATTATGAGATTGCCATTGAGCTTGATCCTTCAATAAAATTTGCACAAGAGAATATAAATAAAATAAAAAAGATGCACAAAAATCCAAAACCAGTTTTGTAAGTGGATCTGTTTTTATCTCCAAGTTTTAGAATCAACCCTCTTTTTTGTAAAATTAATTAGGAACGTGGACAAAACAACTTCCGCAATTATACATCATAGATTCAGGTCATCTTTGCCCGATCTAAAATCACAAAAACATCAA
>DAOWNP010000038.1 GCA_030642545.1 Desulfobacteraceae bacterium
AACCACGCATTGGCACCTGCATATTGGAAAAAAGCAAGTATCCCGCCAATTAGAGGTATTCCTATAAGAATGGACAGGGTTCCTCCTTTTAGTATATCGGTTAAAAATATTTTTACAGTGGTTTTATTGAACCCAAATTTTTTTTCAATTACAAAAGTATTATAAACAGAAAAAGGAAGGCTTAAGATAGTTTTTGATAGTGCAAGTATGCCTATATAAATAATTCCGGTTGTAACCGGTCCAAAGTTAAAAGATCTTACATAACAGTCTAATACCTCAAAGCCTTTTAAAAACCAGAAAATAAGAGTTATTGATATGCTAAAAGCTGATGTGATTAATTCAAAGCTTGTAGTTGTTTTTAGATATTTTTGAGATTTTTTATACTCTTTTTCCGGATAGATTCCGGAAAATTCATAAGGCAGGTTTGTTTTAATTGTCTTTATGTTCAAAATATCAGCAAAAAGCTGAATTAAAAAATCTGAAATTAAGCTAAAAAGAATGATAATTGCTATGAGGTTCATATTAATTTTCCATATAAAGTTGTTGTATCTATTAATCTTACTATAATTAGTTTATTAATAATTATTTATAGATGTTGATTATAAATTTCTATTTTGATAAAAGCACTAATAATTATTATTAATAAAGTATTAATTAATCAGGAATATATAATATAAAATATTTAATTTTTCAATCTGTTTTAAAAAAAGTATATAAAATATGAAACAAGTTGTAGCTATAATAGGCAGGCCAAATGTTGGTAAATCCACATTTTTTAATAGAATAACGAGATCGAGACAGGCAATAGTAAATGATCTTCCTGGTATTACAAGAGACAGGAATTATAAGGAGACATCATGGAATAATAAAGAATTTATAGTAGTTGATACAGGCGGGTTTATTTCAAATGATGAAGATGGATTTGCAGGTCAGATTCATTTTCAGGTAAAAGAGGCTATAAATCAGGCAGATATTGTTATTTTTATTCTTGATGGAAAGTTTGGAGTATCTCCCTATGATATAGATATTATAGAAATATTAAGAGAAATTCCTGAAAAAATTGTATTTTATGTGGTAAATAAAATTGATGGAATGGAAAAAGAGGTGAATCTGTATGATTTTTACTCTCTCGGAGTAGAACCTCTGTATTCCCTGTCTGCTGAGCATGGATATGGAATAAATGATTTTATGGATACATTAACGAGAAAACTTCCGGAAGTTGTTGAAAATGACATTGATGATGAAGTTGTAAAGATTGCTGTTGTTGGCAGGCCAAATGCAGGCAAATCATCTTTGATTAATCGTATTCTAAAAGAAAAACGATTACTGGTAAGTGATGTTCCCGGTACAACAAGAGATTCTATAGATACTTTTTGCAAAATAGATAACAATCTTTATCTGCTTATTGATACAGCCGGAATCCGTAGAAAAGGAAAAGTCTCATTTAAAATTGAAAAATTTTCAATAATAAAAGCCTTAAAATCATTAGATCGTTGTGATATTGCATTGATTCTTGTAGATTCATCAGAAGGAGTTACAGATCAGGATGTAAGGATTGCAGGTTATGCTCATGAAAGGGGTTGCGGATGCCTGTTTTTATTAAACAAGTGGGATCTTGTAGAAAAAGATTCAAAAAGTGTAAAACGCTATGTTGAGCAATTAAAAGATGATGCTAAATTTTTAAATTTTGCTCCTGCATTGACTATATCAGCATTAACAGGATTAAGAACCCATAAGATTTTTAATCTTGTAAATCAGATTTACAAGCAGTATGAAACAAGAATAACAACAGGAAAAGTAAACCAGATAATAGAAAAAGCTGTGCAAAGAAATGAGCCTTCTTTATATCGGGGCAGGCGTATAAAATTTCTTTATTCTGCTCAGATATCAACAAAGCCGCCTACAATTGTCTGTTTTGTAAATTATCCTGAAGCCGTGCATTTTTCATATAAAAGATATCTGATGAATCGTTTTAGAGAAGCCACAGGTCTTGATAAAGTACCTATCCGTATTTTTTTCAAAAAAAGAACTCAAAAAATTAAATTTGGAAAAACAAGAAGCGGCAGGGAGATAAGAAGTAAAATAGAGTAATATAGAGTATTTGATACGCAGCTTTTTAGGGAAGTGGAAGAAAAGAGTATGGAGATTCCTCTGTCAGAGAAAATGCGGCCTGAAACATTAGATGATTTTATTGGTCAGAATCATATTATGGGTCAAAGTGCTGTTTTGCAAAAAGCAATAAAAGAGGATAAAATTTTTCCCATGATTTTGTGGGGACCTCCTGGATGCGGGAAAACTTCTCTTGCAAATATTATTGCAAATAAAACGAGATCTGAATTTATTCAGATTTCAGCTGTACTCTCTAATGTAAAAGAGATCAGATCTGTTATTGAAAATGCAAAAAAGCAGCTTTTCAATTTTAGAAAAAAAACAATTTTTTTTGTAGATGAGATACACAGATTTTCCAAATCTCAGCAGGATGCATTTCTTAAACATGTTGAAAATGGGTTAATAACACTAATAGGTGCTACAACCCAAAATCCTTCTTATGAAATTATACCGGCACTGCTTTCAAGATGCAGAGTGTTTACTTTTAATTCTCATAGTAAAACAGATATTATTAAAATATTAAATCGTGCAATTTCTGATAAAGTTAATGGTTTAGGCAGGCTAAATCTTGAATTTGATTCAGATGCTTTATCATATATCATTAAAACATCTGATGGGGATGTTCGAACTGCGTTAAACAGCCTTGAACTTGCAGCTTTTTATATAAACAAACAGTGTGAGTATAAAGAAGATAAAAAAAGAGTAACTCTTGCTGATATAGAAGAGATGCTTCAAAAGAAAATGCTTTTGTATGATAAATCAGGAGAAGAACACTATAATCTGATTTCGGCATTTCATAAAAGCTTGAGAGGCAGTGATCCTGATGCTGCTATATACTGGATTGCAAGAATGCTTCTTGCAGGAGAAGACCCTTTATATATAGCAAGAAGAATGGTTCGTTTTGCATCAGAAGATATTGGTCTGGCAGATAATAATGCTTTGAGTGTTGCATTAAATGCTCTGGAGGCTTTCAGGTTTTTAGGGTATCCGGAAGGAGAAGGAGCTCTTGTTCAGGCTGCTGTATATCTTGCTACAGCACCAAAAAGCAATGCTATCTATACAGCTTATAAAAAAGTTGTTAAAATTGTGGATAATACAGGTACACTTCCTGTCCCGCATCATATTAGAAATGCTTCTACAAAGCTTATGGAAAACTTGGGTTATGGGAAAGGATATAAATATGCACATAATTATAAAGGAGCTTATGTACCACAAGACTACCTGCCTGAAAAAATACAAAGCCATGAGTTTTATAAACCTTCTGACAGAGGATACGAAAAAATTATAAAACAGAGGTTAGATGCCTGGAAAGCTCTAAAAAAATCTATAAAAAAGTACTCTTCGTAATTTTTTTTACTCTTTATATATTAAATTCTTGAATAAACTTTATAATTTTACTATACTGCTTTTAACTAATGAAATAGATATTTATCTATCCTCTTGATAATATAATTATTTCCAGCTTTTTTTTAAAAATCTTAAATCTTCATTTAAATTAAAATATGAGAATATATGTTATGAAAAAAGCAAAATTATTGTTTTTTATATGCTTTGTATTGTTTTATAGTACAGCTTTATGTGGTCAAGAGATAACAGAGGAGTTTCTTTTTGAGGAAATTCCCATGGTATCTATAGCAACACAGAGTGAACATGAAGTATTAGATGCTCCGGGCACTGTTACTGTGGTTACAGGAGAACAATTAAAAAAGATGGGAATATCAACTCTTGGGGAGTATTTTTCAAGAGTACCGGGTTTTGCGACTTCTATTAATTATGTAAGAGACACAGAATTGGAAGTTCGGGGAATAAAAACGCTTTTTTCAGAAAAAATAAAGTTTATGATAGATGGGCACTCTGTAAATTCTCCGCATACAGGATCTGCTGTTAGAATTTTTTCAGAGTTTGATATTGTACCAATATCGTACATAAAGCAGGTGGAGATAATAAGAGGACCTGGTTCTGCTCTTTATGGAACAAGTGCTTTTCTTGCTGTTATCAATATTATAACAAAAAATCCAGATGACATAAATGGAGTAAGCGTGAAGTTTTTTAAACAAGAGTTCGGATTTGAAACCCAGGAGATTTTATTTGGTAATCAATGGGGAGATTTTGGTATATCAGGATCTATGGAATTTAAAGATAAAGATTATGAAGAGGTTTATATTGAATCAGATGCATTAGGTCAAAGCGGATATACAAATTCTTACTTAGATTCAAAAGATATCAATTTAAAGACTAATTATAAAGATTTTACTTTATTTTTTAAACACTATGACAAATCTAAAGGTCCTTATGTGGGTTATAGTTATATGTTAAACGATGAAACTAACTTAGACTTTACATACTCTTTTGCTGAGATCAATTTTGAAAAACAGATTTTTGAAAAGATTAATTTTTTTTCAAAAGTATACTACAATAATTATGATTTTGATCTGTTTTATGAGGTTATTCCTAACAGAAATTATGTAAATGTCTCTTATGAAGATATGAATATTGGTTCTGAAATAAGGGTAGATAGAGAGATTATGGATAAACATCATGTGACTCTCGGTGCTTTTTTTGAAAAATTTGAAAGAAAAAAACTTGGTGTTAGAGGTAATTTTTTAACTTTAGATGAAATACTTGATGAATGGTTTGAGATAGAGGGGTACAGCCCTTTAGGAAACTGGAACAAGTATGATGCAAAACAAGATATATTTGCACTGTATTTTCAGGATGAGATAAATGAAATTATAGATAATGTTAAACTAACTATCGGATGTCGTTATGATAATTATAGTATTTCAGGCTCATCTTTTAACTGGCGGACAGGTATAAACTGGAAAGTTGCTGATAATACAACTGTCAAATGTCTTTATGGAAAAGCATTTAGAGCTCCGACCTTTGAAGAGCTGTATAATACAACTGTGGAAACTTTAGTGGGTAATGAGAATTTAAAACCAGAAATTATTCAAACTGTAGAAACAGGAATTTATCATTATATTAACGATTTAATACAAATTGACATAAACTTTTTTTACAGTGAGATAAAAGACCTTATTTCAACTTCAGGTGTAAAATACGAGAATACTGGAGAAGTAGAATCTTTTGGTAGTGAAATTGAGATAAAAGGTCATTTTAATAAAAATGCTGGTTATTATGCTAATTATAGTTTTGCAGATACTGAAGATAAATTAACCGGTGAAGATCGTCCTAATGTTGCAAAACACAAAGCAAATATTGGCGGTGATTTTAAAATCAGTCAAAATATTAATATTAATGCAAATTTTTATGTATGCGGCAAGAAAAGCAGAGCAAAAGGTGATCCCAGAGATGATGTTGACTCTTATACAAAATTAGATACAACTGTTTTAATACAAGATCTTATCCCGGGTCTTGAAATCAGTGTGTCTGTAAAAAACCTGTTTGATACAACATATTATGATCCGTCACCCAATGCTTTAACAACTGGAATGTATAGTGATTTTCCTGTAGAAGGAAGACTTTTTAGTGTTTCTGTTGAGTATAAATTTTAAACTTTATTAAAATTTCTAAGGAATGTGGATGAAATAGCTTCTACAAACAGGCACATAGATTGAGGTTAGAATTGTCTGATCTGAAAACTCAAAATAAGTCGGGAAAATTTTCTATGAGAAAAACAGGATTGTTATTTTTTATCTGTTTTATAATTCTTCTTTATATTGTATGGAGATAATAGAGGAATTTCTTTTTTCTGCAAATTATAAATTTTAATCTGTATTGTATAAACACAGGAATTTGTAATTGAATAAAATAATTTTTTATATATCAGTTATATGTGTATTTATGCTGTGTTTTGGTCAGTATATTTTAGCTGATGAACAAAAAAATGTGAAAATAGTTATAATAAAAAGCAGAGATATAGCTCCTTATAATGATGCTGCTTTTGCATTTATTTCTAAAACACAAAAAAACGCAGATTATTTATTCCTGTTTATTGATAAAAAAAATAGCAGCAAAGATCTGTTATCACAAATAATAAAGTTTGATCCAGTTGTTATAACTACTTTTGGCACATCTGCTACAAGATGGGCAAAAGCAAATTGCGATACTATTCCTATTGTATTTTCAGTAATTTTAAATCCGGTAGGATTAAAAATAATACCTGAAAAAAGAGACAAAAGCAGCAGACTTGCAGGAGTTGTTTTAGATATACCAATAAAAACACAGGTTATATGGATTAAAAAAGTTTTACCTGATGCAAAAAATATAGGGATATTATATAGTAATGAAAATATAGAGAATTATATTCAAAGATTTTCAGATTATTTAAAAACTTCATGTACTATATGTTTTTTAAGGACTAAAAAAGTATTGTCAATAGGAAATATTGTAGATAACTTAAAAGTTTTAAATCAAAAAATGGATATTCTTGTTGGTGTTTATGATTCTTTTATTTATAATCAAAGGACAATAAGACAAATCCTTTTATTTACCTTAAGGAACAGAGTCCCCTTTATGGGTGTTTCGCCGCAATATGTAAAGGCTGGAGCACTTTTTTCAATTTCAGCTGATTTTAAAGATCAGGGAAATCAAGCAGCAGAATTAGTACAAATGGTAATAGATGGTAAAAAACCTTTTGATATTCCTCTAAGGTATCCGAATGAAATTATTTTGAGTATAAATAGAAATACTGTAAAAAGATTAGATATTAAACTCTCTGAAGAAGTATTAAAAAATGTTGTATTATACTAAGCTTAAGCTTTCTACTAAATTAAACATAGCTATATCTATTTCAATCGCATTTGTATTGCTAATTTTTGGATGGTTTTATCTTTTATATGAAGAGAATAAAATTTTAGATATTTTTAAAAAACATGTAACAACTATTGGGGTAAATCTTGCTCATAATTCTGAATTTGGATTATTAAGTCTTAATAAAAAAGATCTTATGTTGTTTTTAGATGGTATTTTAACAGAAGATGCGGTATTTGCATCGGCTATTTTAGATGACAGGAACAAAGTAGTTGTATTAAAAACAAAAGAAGATGTATTTGACCCTGTTTTTTTTAAAAATTATGTAAAAAAATATTCAAGAAAACAAAACAGTAAAATTATACAGACCAAAAGAACAGTTATAAAAAAAAATCCTTATCTTATGGTGTCAGCTCCTGCTTTTACAGTGTTTGCACAGGAAGATAGCTTGGATAATTTTTGGCCGGATATGCAAAACAGGTATCAACAAAAGAATGAGTATCTTGGGCATATAGTATTGTGTATTGCATTGGAGCCAATATTACAAGAATTGTCCAGAGTGCGTATTATCTATTTTGGTGCTATTTTTCTATTAATTTTAATTATTTCTCTGCTTATTATGTTTTTTAATAAAAAAATGATAATTAATCCTATTAATAAACTTATATGTGGCACAAAAAAAATAGGCAGCGGTAACCTTGATTTTAAATTTGATTTTAAAAGTGAGGACGAAATAGGTTTTCTTGCAGATAGTTTTAATGAAATGGCTGAAAATCTTAAATTTAATCATCAGAACCTGTTAAAAGAAAAAAATTTCAGTGACCAGTTAATAGACAGTCAAAAGGATATGTTATTTGTGCTTGATGTAAATGGTTTTGTTATAAAGTGCAATACAATGGGAATTACAGCTTCAGGATATACAGAAGAAGAGTTACTTTTAAAACCTGCTGTAATGCTTTTTTATAATCTGTTTGATGCGAGACAAAAGGTATACAACGAGTTGCTTGCAGGTAAAGTTGTATATGATTGGGAAACAGAAGCCATATCTAAAGGCGGGAAATTTGTCTCCTTCTCAGTTAACGGAGCACCTTTAATAGATAATAAAGGGAAGGTTGTCGGAGCTATTTGTGTTGGAAGAGATATTACAGAAAGACTAAGGATGGAAAAAAAGCTTAAAGAGTATGCACAGAATCTTGAAGGAATGGTTAAATCTCGTACTAAAGAGTTAAAACTTGCTGAAGCTCAGTTAATTCATTCAAGTAAACTTGTCTCTCTTGGTGAGATGGCAGCAGGAATAGCTCATGAAATTAATCAGCCGCTCAATGTTATAAGAATAGCTTCAAGCGGAGTACTGCATTTTTTGAGAAAAGGAAAACCTGTAACAAGAGAGATGTTTGAAGATGAGCTTCTAAATATTGATGGACAAATAAACAGGATTACTAAAATTATTGATCATATGCGGTTGTTTACTATTAAATCAAAGGTTGAACATACACAAGAGATAGATATTAATAAACCCTTAGAAGATTCACTAAGTTTTGTAAATCAGCAGCTTCGAATAAATCAGGTAAAGGTTCGTATGGATTTGGAAAAATCGTTGCCTATGATTTTGGCAGATGCCAATAAACTTGAACAGGTATTTTTAAATATCATAGCAAATGCAAAAGATGCTATGATAGATAATAAAGGTCTTGAAAAACAGTTATATATAAAATCATTTACACAAAACGATTATGTTGTTGTAACAATAAAAGATACAGGCAGCGGAATCCCGGAAGAAAACAGAGATAAAATTTTTGAACCTTTTTTTACATCAAAAGATCCAGGCAAAGGAACTGGCCTTGGTATGAGCATAAGCTATGGAATTATTAATGGATTCTCAGGAGAACTTACTTTTGAGACAGAAGAAAATGTAGGTACTGTTTTTACGATAAAATTACCGGTATGCTCAAAAAATAAAATACTTAAAACGGGAATTTGAGAGGTTTTAATGGGAAAAATTCTTATAGTTGATGATGAGGAACAGATAAGGGAAACTATAAAAAGATATCTTGAAATAGATAATTATGAGATTATCAGTGCATCAAATACAGATGATGCTATAGATAAATTAAAACAGTTTTGTCCTGAGATTGTGTTGACTGATATAAAAATGCCGGGAAGAGACGGCTTGACTCTTTTAAAAGAGATAAAAAAGTTTAATACAGAAATTGAAGTGGTTGTTATAACCGGTCATGGAGATCTTAATGCGGCTATAGAAGCATTAAGACTTGGTGCTTCTGATTTTTTATTAAAACCTGTCGATATTGCTCAACTTGAGTTGATTATAGAAAGAATAATAAAACAAATAAACCTTAAAAAGAAGATAAAATATGTTGAAAACAGATTTAAAAGGGCAAGAATTATTATTGATTCAATGATTGATTCTATTTGTGTTACTAATATGGATGGGGAAATTATTGATATAAATAATGCATTATCAATATTGACAGGCTATTTGAAAGATGAACTTTTAGGAAAAAGTGTTGCTGATTTTATCTCAGGAGATAAATACTTAAAACAATACAGGGAAAGTATGGATTCTATGTCTGCTGCTAATAAGTCTTCTTTATCTGCAGAGTATCTTATAAAGAGAAAGGATAAAAAAGAAGTATTTATAAGGACAAACACAAATATTGTAAAAGAGTGGGAAGATGGTCAAAAAGTATTAATTATAGTGTGTCGTGATGAAACTGAAAGTAAAAAAAAAGAGGAGGAGCTTATAGCTGCCAGGGCAGTGGCTGAAACAGCAAACAGGTTAAAAAGTGAATTTTTGGCAAATATGAGCCATGAAATAAGAACTCCGATGAATGGTGTATTAGGAATGATTACTCTGCTTCTTGATACAAAGTTAGATAATGAGCAGATGGAATGTGCCAAAATAGCTAAAAACAGTTCTGATAAGTTAATGTTAGTAATAAATGATATTCTTGATTTTTCTAAAATAGAAGCTGAAAAGCTTATTTTTGAAAATATTGATTTTGATTTATCTTTATTAATGGAAGATTTTATAGAGGATATTAAAGTTTTTGCAGATGAAAAAAAGTTAGAATTTTTATGTAATATAGATAAAGATGTTCCTTATCAGCTAAACAGTGATCCAAACAGATTAAGGCAGGTTTTATTAAATCTTGCCGGCAATGCTGTAAAGTTTACTGAAAAAGGGAGTGTTTCTGTTTCGATTTCTGTTGAAGAAGAACGATTAGATGATATTTTATTAAAATTTTCAGTTGTAGATACCGGAATGGGTGTAGAAAAAGATAAGATTAAAAATTTATTTACCTCTTTTACTCAGGCAGATGCATCTATGACAAGGAAATTTGGAGGTACAGGACTTGGTCTTAGCATTTCAAAGAGTCTGGTATCTATGCTTGGTGGAAATATAGGGGTAGAGAGTGAATTTGGCAAGGGTGCTACATTCTGGTTTACTGTATTATTAAAAAAACAAAAAGAGATGAAAGTTGCTGACAAATTATTATATGACAATCTTATCGGCATAAAAATTTTGGTTATTGATGATTTCAGAATAGACAGACATGTGGTGATAGAGTATTTGAAATTATGGGGATGTATCTGTTTTGAAGCAAAAAGCGGTGAAGAAGCTCTTAAAATTTTAAAAAACGGGGCATTTATCGAAAAGCCTTTTGATATTGCTATTTTAGATAAAAAAATGCCTGAAATAGATGGGAATGAGTTATGCAGGAAAATCAGAAAAGAACCGTTATTGAGTGATCTTCCACTTATTATGCTGACAGGTAATCCAGATACAGGAGATGCAAAAGAGTCACATGAATCAGGTTTTGACGCATATTTAACAAAACCTGTAAACAGGGCTGTTCTTTTTGATACTCTGGTTGCTGTATTAAGTAGAAAAAAAACAGATAATAATTTAAAAAAAGAGCTTATAACAAAATATACTGTTAATGAAAATAAAAGAAGACAAGCATCAGGTTCAAAAAAGATACTTCTTGTGGAAGATAATCTTGTTAATCAAAAAGTTGCAATAAAGTTTTTAGAAAAAATGGGTTGTCTGATTTCTGTTGCAGGAACAGGGCGTGAAGCATTAAAAATTCTTGAAAATGATATATTTGATGCTGTGCTTATGGATATTCAGATGCCTGGAATGGATGGATTGACAGCAACAAGATTGATTCGTGATAAAGAGACAAATGTTTTAGATCATGATGCTCTTGTTATAGCTATGACAGCACATACCATGAAAGGGGACAAAGAAAAATGTCTCGATGCCGGTATGAATGATTATATTTCAAAACCAATAAGGCCAAAAAACCTGACAGAAGTTCTTTACCGTAACTGGGAAAATAAGTTGTAAAAATTATATTGAAAATATCTTTGTATTGTGGGGAAAAGGAGGAATCCCTTCTGTTTTATATGTTCGCTCCATTACTGTTATTTTACCTGAGTATTTGATAAGAATAATAGAAGAACACCTTGTCCCATAATCTTTGGAAACTATAAAAATTGGTGATAATATCCGTTCCCATGTGCAGCCTATGCCTGTATCTGGAAGTTTTTCTTTTTGATAAAAAGACCTGTCTCCCAAAATTTCAAAAAGCATTTCAGGATCAAACTCTTTTTGTAAATCAATTATCTCTTCTAACTTTTTTTTTATATTTAATACTTTAGGCCATGGGGTATCCAACAGATGATTACTAAGTCCATACAGACCTGGGGACAGCTTTGTTATTTTATCCTGAATGTTTGAATAATAATAAAAATCTTTTTTATCTCCAGTTAGAATATTAAAAGGATTATATTTTTTTTTATTTTTTTTTATTTTTTGCAAATATGGTTTTGGTAAAATGTTATTGCACAAAAAATTTTTAACAAGTAATCCTCTTGAAATGGCATCATCATGCAATGCTTTGGGGTTTCTAAAGTTGGTTACAGCAGAAAAAAGTCCGGTTTTGGTTATACCTAACCATGTGCCGTTTTCTTTTAGATCGCGTCCT
>DAOWNP010000172.1 GCA_030642545.1 Desulfobacteraceae bacterium
CAGCAGCTTTTGGTGCAGCAGCTTTTGGTGCAGCAGCTTTTGGTGCAGCAGCTTTTGGTGCAGCTTTTTTAGCTTCTTCTTTTATTGTCAAATCAGGAGCAGGAGATATAGCTTTAAAATCTACATCCACATCATCACAAAACTTGCTTATAGGAGCTACATCTGCAGCTGATCCGCCATCTGACAAAAGATCTATATAAGCTTTTGTTAATTTTATTGCCTCTGGATGACGCATAATAAGAATATCTGAACCTGCCATAAGATATGATACAGCTCCCACAGCTTCCATTAAAATACCACGTCTTTCAGGATCACCCAATTCAGGAGCATCTTCAACTGTCTGCTTGGCTTCTTTACATTTCCAGACTTCATTTCCCAGATTATTTATTACAGGAAACTGAAGTTTATCATCACCCTGAGCCATAGCAGCCATTTTCAGTCTTTCCATAACAGAATAACTATATTCCATTCCATATCCCAAACCACCAGTTGTAGGATCAACAATAACTTTATCCATAGGAACGCCCAGGTTTTCAAGAAGAATATTTATCTGCTTTGCAATATTCACATCAATAGGAGATGAAGATATAACTGAATGACCATAACCCATAACACTTGCACCAATTCCCTTATAATTTTTATCTTCAACAGGACCTAATGTAAGATTTTCACCGCCACACTCTTCAGAAATCTTCTTTAATACTTCTTCATCCTTTTGAGGATTAGCAATTCCCCAGACTATCAAAGGAACATCAATAACAGCAAGCACTTTTTTAACAGTTGCAACAGCAGCATCAGCACTGGTATCATTCCCGTTAGGATCAATGCTTTTTAACTGAAGAACAATCATATCAGCACCATACTCATCAACACATTTTTTTGCCCATGCAGCAGGATCTGAAACAACATCTTTAAATGGCGCAAGTGCCGCTTCCGGCCATTCTTCCGGCTCCATATCCCAAACTTCCATAGCTACTTTAGGCTTATTAGGCATATCTCCTTCAAACTGATAAAAAGGATAACATGTCGATCCACCTACAGTAACGGTTTTTTCACCTTTCCCAATAGAAATCTCTCTTATGCCACCGGCATAGGATTCTTTCACCATTTCAAAGCCCAAAGCTACCTCCTTATTTGTTATATATTTGAACCTTTACATCTATTCCTGAAAATTTAATACATTTTATACATAAAAAACTAATATTTCACTTGCTCTTTTAAATAATTTAAAATCCATATTATAAAATGCAAACTATTCTTTTATATTATTCCATATATTTTGTCAATATATGATTACTCTTTAATTTTTTATCATAAACTCTTTTTTGTTAAATACTCTTTCCTCTCCTCCAAACGAACTTTTAGCTTTGGAAATTTATTCATATCTGTATGAGGAAGAAACAGAGCTGCAACATAATTATCCATATAAGATGGCGTTTCAGAAAGTTCAAAATTTGTCATTTTTCTGGTAACATTAACAACATCAAGTCTTATACGGTTTGTCAAACAACTCATTTTCGCCCCCATCAAAGACCCATTACCTACAAACATTACTTTATCTGTATCAATTTCAGGTAAAAGACCTATTGTTATTGCTTTTTCAAGATCAATATAACTACCAAATCCACCTGCAAGTATAACCTGTTCAATATCAGAAAGGCCAAGCCCTACTTCTTCTAAAAGAGTCGTAAATCCGCTGTATATTGCTCCTTTTGCTCTAATTAAATTCTCTGTATCAATCTCTGTCAAAACAATATCCCTGTCTATCTGAGAATCTTCCTGCCACACAAGAACATACTCCCACACGCCATTGGTTTCTCTAATTCTTTTGGTAGGAAGAGTCCTTTCAAATCTCCCCTGACTATTTATAACACCCATTTCAAACAATACAGCAATCATTGTTATTAAACCCGAACCGCAAATACCTTTTGGCCTTACACTGCCAATTGTTATATTCATTGGTTCATAAGTTTCTGGATTAATTGAAAAATCCTCAATAGCTCCTTTTGAAGCTCTCATTCCAAATGTAATCCCTCCTCCTTCAAAAGCAGGACCTGCAGAACATGCTGCACAAGCAAGCCAATCCCTGTTACCAACAACTATTTCAGCATTGGTTCCTATATCTAAAAAAAGAGTTAATTTTTTGGTTCTGTACATCCCAGAGCCCATAACACCTGCCACAATATCACCTCCCACATAACTCGACACAACAGGATAAACCAGTGCCGCAACATGCCTGCTTAGCTTAATACCGATATCAACCGCTCTTATCGGTGGATAAAGAGTAGATGCCGGTACATATGGAGCACGTCTTATATATCGGGGATTAACACATAAAAGAAGCTGCGTCATTGTTGTATTTCCGGCAATAGTTATTGTGGAAATATTTTCTTTGTCAATCTTTGCTTTTTTAATAAGCTTTTCAATAATTTTATTGATTGTTTTTACTACAACCGCCTGTAATTCCTCAAGTCCGCCTGCTTTTTCTGCATACACTATTCTACTTATAACATCTTCTCCATAACTGATCTGACCATTAAAATCTCCGGCTTCAGACAAGATATCACCTGTATTTAAATTAACAATCTGTCCATATATGGTTGTTGTTCCAATATCCATTGCAATGGCATAATTTTTATCTGTTGTATCACCCGGCTGAATATTAATTAAATGAGTTTTCCTGCCCTTTTGAACCGGTCTTGCCAAAGTTGCTGTTATTTTAAAATCACTCTGCCTCAACATATCCGAGATTTTTCTAATTACTGACATACGGACTTTTAAACGGCTCTCATTATATCTCGCTTTTAAATAAGTCACGAGACGACTTACATCAGGCAGGTGATCCTGAACATCAGGTTTTGGAAGCTCGAGATAAAATTTTTCAACAGCAGGGAGAAAGAGCCCTTCTTCTTTTAATTTGTTTAAATCCATTTCCTGGATTCTTGCAGTTTTTCTCGGAGAACTCTGCATGTTTAATGCACTTGTATCCACAAAAGATTCTACAGGAATCCTTACAACAAGATCACTCTTTATTTTTGATAAACATGCGAGTCTATATCCTTTTTCCAGATCATCAGCACTCAGTCTGTCACTTACACCACCTTCTACAACCCCTTCTTCTACAATAACACGACACTTACCGCAAACCCCCTCTCCTCCGCATGATGCATTTATATGTACCCCTGCATTCATAGCTGCTCTTATAATTGAGTCTCCATCTTCAACTGTTACTTTCTTATTATGCGGCATAAACAATATATCATGTGTAGTCATAGCAACATCTCCCTGTATTTAAATTATTTTATTTGCGTTTATGAAAATAACGCTATAACAAATCTAAAAAATATTTTTAAAAATTTAAAAACCACTATCCTTCCTGCAGGCGGTTTTTCAAATAAGTACACCTTTTTGCAATTTTATTGTTTTTTATTCCTATTATCAGTGCCTTTTTAGATCCCACTACAATCACAAGCTTTTTCCCCCTTGTCACACCGGTGTATATTAAATTTCTCTGCAAAAGAATATAATGCTGAAGGACAAGAGGAATAATTACTACAGGATATTCAGACCCCTGGGATTTATGGATAGAAGCTGCATAAGATAGAACAATCTCATCTAATTCAGAAACATCATAAGAAATCAGTCTTCCTTCAAAATTAATAACTATCTCCCCTTTTTCATGGATAATTGTATCAATATACCCCAGATCTCCATTAAACACATTCTTATCATAATTATTTTTTATCTGCATTACCTTATCATTTATTCTGAAACTGTTCTGACCATATTTAATAAATATTTTCGATGAATTTAAAGATTCCTGAAGCTTTAAATTAAGATTTCTTGACCCAACAACCCCATTATGCATAGGAGTTAACACCTGAATATCTTTTAGAGGATCAAATCCAAACTTATTTGGGATTCTCTCTTTTACAAGCTTTACTACTATATCTAATACTTTTTCAGGTTCACTCTGCTCAATAAAATAAAAATCTGCTTCAGAATCACTGTTTTTTAATACTGGAATAATTCCATTATTAATTTTATGAGCATTTACAATTATTAAACTCTCTTTGGCCTGCCGGAAGATTTCATTTAACTCTGCAACATATACTAATCCTGAATCTATTATATCCTTTAAAACATTTCCAGCTCCTACTGAAGGAAGCTGGTTGACATCTCCCACTAAAATAAGCGTTGAAAAAAGAGGAACTGCCTTTAAAAGATGATGCATCAATACTGTATCTATCATAGATGCTTCATCAATAATAAGCAGTCCGCAATTTAATTTTTTTTTGTCATTTTTAATAAATCCGCCTTTTTTAAAACTATATTCCAGCAATCTGTGAATTGTTACTGCTTTATGACCTGTAGTCTCAACCATTCTTTTTGCTGCTCTTCCTGTTGGAGCCGATAGAAGAATAGTTGTATTCATATGGGAATAGATTTTTATTATTGCATTTATTATTGTTGTTTTACCTGTTCCAGGACCTCCTGTAATCACCATTACCTTATGCTTTAGTGAACTGATTACAGCCTGTTTTTGTTTTTCTGCAAAACAAACACCAATCTTTTTTTCAAGACGGTTAAGCTCTTTTCCAACATCAAGAGAAATATTTTTTTTACCAGCTGAAACAAGCTTTTTAAGTCTTTTTGCTATCTGAGTCTCACAAGTATAAAATTTTGAAAGATATACGCCCTTGCAATTTTGAATAAACCCATCTATTGATTCATTCATATCTTCTATTACAACTCTTTTCTCAACTGCAAGCTCAGCTATTGCCTGTAAAATAATTTCATTTGCTACTTCAAGAATTTCAGAACTCTTTTTAAGCAAATCCTCATAAAAATAAAACAGATGCCCATCATCTGCAAGTTTATTTAACACATAGATAATTCCAGCTTTAACCCTTAACTTTGAATCATTTTTAAATCCAAGTTTTTTAGCAATTTTATCTGAAGTTATAAAACCAATACCATAAATATCCATGGCAAGACGATATGGATTTTCACTTACAACTTTAATAGAATTTTGCTTATACTCCTTAAAAATTTTAGCAGCATAGGTCGGACTTACTCCATAGGACTGCAAAAACACCATAATATCCCGCACATCCCTTTGCCTGTCCCATGCTGTTTTTATCATTAAAATACGCTTTTTACCTATCCCTGAAACAGTACTTAAGCTTTCTGGTTTTTTTTCAATAATATCTAAGGTATTTTTACCAAATTTTTTTACTATTCGCTTTGCCATAACAGGACCGATTCCATCTATCAAACCTGACCCCAAATACTTTTCAATCCCATTTTCTGTGGCGGGAACAGAGACTTTAAAAGAATCCACCTTAAATTGCCTGCCAAATTTTGCGTGTTCTATAAAACTACCGCACATATCAAGAACTGTTCCAGCAGCAGGCTTTACAAGACTGCCCACAACCGTTACAAGCTCTCTTTCTCCTTTGACCTTAACTTTTACTACAGCAAAACCAGTCTCTTCACTATAATATGTGAGCCTTTCGATATACCCCTTAAGTTCGATCAACATAAATTATATACTCTCATCAGGTAAGGAACGTGGACAAAACAACTTCCGCAATTATACA
>DAOWNP010000056.1 GCA_030642545.1 Desulfobacteraceae bacterium
GGATGAGGGTGCCATGGTAATACCTGGTTTTAAAGCTTATGATGTAAAGTGTTTATCTTGTAATTGGAAAAAAATGATACCTGTTCGAACAGTAGGCGATCCTTTTGGATTGTTGGATAAAATACGACTTCCATCAAAATGCCCTGAATGTGGTGGAAAAGTTAGTAAAAAAGAAAATAAGAATGTGCGTTTTTAATAGATTAATTGCCGAACAAAAGCATCCAGTGGACAGTTAACAGTGGCGTTTCGCTTCGCTACACTCTGCTTTTAACTGCTGCTGATGATGATAGGCAATATTTATTAAAAAATTAGTTTAGAAATATCGGATTAATTATACTTAGATACTTATTAATAAATGTAAAATATTTTTGATTTTCTCATCCCAAGTAAAATAAATTTATATATATGTTAACAAATATTCAAGTAAAAAACAGTTATATCAGATTCCTGATTTTGTAGATTTTTTATAATAATCATAAATAGAAAGAGGAGAAAAATAATGTTTCAAAAATTAAATCTCAGGGCAAGACTTATGATTATAGGGTGCTTATTAACCCTTGTACCGCTCATTTTTATAGGGGTTTTTAATATTGTTAAAAATAAGGACTTACTTCAGGTATCAAAAAAAGAGAGTATAGACCTTGCCCGTAAGAATTTAGAGGTTATGACAAAATCAGTTTATGCACTTGCAGAAACACAAAATGAACTTATACTTCGTAAATTAGATAGTGATCTTAAAACTGCTCAAGAGATTGTAAAAACAAAAGGAGGTATTTTTTATGGTAAAAAAAATATTTCATGGAGTGCAGTAAATCAATATACTCAACAGATTACTCCTGTTAAGATACCGACTTTGTATGCCGGAAAAACATGGCTGGGGCAAATTAAAAACATGAGAAAAAGAGTACCTGTGATTGATAAGGTTCAGGACTTATCAGGAGGTGTTACCTGTACAATTTTTCAAAGAATGAACAGGACAGGAGATATGCTCAGAGTAGCAACAAATGTGTTAAAAAAAAATGGCTCGAGAGCAATTGGAACATATATTCCCCATATCAATCCTGATGGAAAGCCAAATCCTGTTATATCAACTATATTGAGAGGGCAAACATATAAAGGCCGTGCATATGTGGTAAACAAATGGTATATTACAGCTTATACTCCTATTTACGGACAGGCACAAAAAATAATAGGTATTTTATATGTTGGAATTCCTGTTGAAACAACAGCATCTCTTAGAAAAAATATCACAAAAATTCAACCTGGTAAAACAGGCTATGCTTATGTTTTAGATAGTAAAGGCAGCTATATAATATCTAAAAACAGTAAAAGAGATGGAGAAAATTTTTGGGACGCCAAAGATGCCAAAGGTACGTATTTTATCAGGAGTTTGTGCCTGAAAGCCAATACTCTTAAACCGGATGAAGTTGGTGAAGAAAAATATTTCTGGAAGAATCAGGAAGATTCGGAACCCCGTGAGAAAATTGTAAAACTTATGTACTTTGCCCCCTGGGATTGGGTAATAGGTGTAGGTGCTTATACAGATGAGATTTATGAAGGAACAAAATATATAGTTAATAGTTCAGAACGTATTAATGCTGTTATGATCTATGTAATATTTTTTACTTTGCTTATATCAATAGGGATCTGGTTTTTTGTTTCAAAAACCATTGCAGATCCAATCATACAGGTTACAAAAACAATAAGAGGAGTTGCTGTTGATCGTGATCTTACCCTAAAAATACCTGTAAAATCAAATGATGAAATAGGTCTTATGGCAAAGGAATTTAATCAGTTGATGGATCTTTTAGGAACCGTTTTTTCAACAGTTAATAATGTTGCTAATGAAGTAGATAAAAATGCAGCAAGCGTTGCAAAACGAGCTTCAGCAAATAAAAGCCGTGCTAAAGAAGAAGAAGAAAATGCTGTAAAAGTCCAGAAAACAATAAGTAAAATGGGAGTTACAGCTGGTGAAGTAGCTCAGTTTTCAGATGATCAAAAAAAAGCAGCGGGTAGTTCTGATGATCATATTAAAGGACTTATTGAGTCAATGAATAAAATGAGTGAATCAGCTAAAATATATGCAGAACATGGAGAAGCTGTAATATTATCAGCTGAAGAAGGAGCCTCTGCTGTAACAGCAAGTGTTAAAGGTATGCAGACTATAGCACAATCATCTGAACAAATAACTGAAATTATATCAGTTATCACTGAAATTGCAGAAAAAACAGATCTCCTCGCACTCAACGCCGCAATTGAAGCTGCCCGTGCAGGAGAACATGGAAAAGGTTTTGCTGTTGTTGCAGATGAAGTAGGTAAGCTTGCTCAGCGTTCATCAGAAGCTGCAAAAGAAATTTCAAAGCTGATAAAAAATTCATCAGAAAGTGTTAGCATAGGAACACAGCTTACAGCTGATTCAAAATCTACATTAGACAAGATTACAGAAAAAGGTAAGATTAACATGACAGCTGTTGAAGAAATTTCAAAATTTGTAACGCAAATGGTAAAAGATACTGAAAACATTACTGTAGAAATGTCTTCAGTGGTCAGCCATTCAGATCAAATGAAAGAGTTAACATCTCTCCAGGCAGACCGTTCTAAAAAACTTATCGCTATTTCAAAAGCTTCTGTAGATGCATCTAACAAAACAGCTCAGGGTGCAGGAGAGGTTATGAATTTTACATCAGATCTTCAAACTCTTTCCAAACATCTTGTTAAACAGATTAAAGAGTTTAAATTTTTATCAAAATAGTGGACGCACAGGTTGTGCAGCAGAATGAAAATTTATTCCTCGTTCAAGGCGAAAAATCAATTTAACCACAGGTATACTCAGTTGTATTCCGAGGATTAAATTTATTTTTTAACGCAGAAATTGGATAAATTAGCGTTTTGCATGCGCCTGTGCAGACTTATTACTGCTTTAAGGAGATATAATATGGAAAATGAGAAACTTATTACAAAACCGAATCATTCTGAAAAATCTACAATTGTACAAATGGTTGGTTTTATAATTAGTGACGATATGTTTGCTCTTGATATTCTTATGGTACAGGAAATTATTAAAACTACTACAATTACAAACCTTCCTAATTCTCCAGAATTTATTGAAGGTGTTATAAATCTAAGAGGCAGTATACTTCCTGTTATAGAACTTCGTAAAAGACTTAATCTTGCTGAATTAAAAGACAAACCAAAATCACATTCAAGAATTATTATTGTGAATATTGATAATCATGTAACAGGTTTTATAGTTGATTCAGTAACAAAAATACTAAAAGTTAAAGAAAATCTAATTGAACCTCCTCCTGAAATGGTTTTAGCAGGTTTAGACAATCAATATATATTTGGGGTATGTGACATAGAAGGCAGATTAGTAACAATATTGGATTTCAACAGAATCTTGCAAATAAACGAAGTAAAAATATTGAAAACATTAGATAAATAAGTTTTAGAATAAAATAAATTATACGTTTTTTAAAAAACGGAGATCATAATGAGTAAACGTATTCTAATAGTTGATGATTCTTCCATGATGAGGAATATGATAAAAGGAGTACTTAAAAAAGCAGGGCATACAATAGCAGGTGAAGCTAAAAATGGTATGGAAGGAGTAGAATTATATAAAGCCCTTGTTCCTGATTTGGTAACTATGGATATTACTATGCGTATTATGGACGGTTTTACAGCAGCAAAAAAAATTTTAACTTATGATAAAACCGCCAAAATTATATTTTTATCAAATCTTGATAAAGAAAAGTATAGTAATGAAGTAGAAGAAATCGGAGCCATTGGATATGTTAGCAAACATATGACCCGCGAAATACTTGAGCTCATTGATAATGCCTGAATTTATAACTATTGCCAATAAATTTCTATAATCTTTTTATCATTTGGTTAATTTAAAAAAGCATGAAGATATTAAGAGATAAAAAAAGCTGGGATGGTAAAGAGAGAAGAAGTATTGTCCGTATAAAAATGCAGAAAATGAAAAACAGTTTGTTAAAATTCCAGTTTTCAGATCTTAGAAAACGGCTTTTAATATATTTTGCTCTAATAATATTTGTAACTTTTTCTGTTGGTATTCAGCTGATTGTTGAAGTTGGCAGTGACCGTATGCATAAACAGATATCAAAAAGTATTTCAGGGCATTTAAAAGAAAACGCTGACATTCAATCTGTTGAATTAAATATTAAACAGGTTCTTAAAAGATTTCAGATGCGTATGGTGCTGATTATGATTATTGTTTTGATCTGTGTTATAGCAACTATGTTTGTTTTTATTCGTAACATTGTAGAACCTCTTGATATTATGGTTAAAGTTACAAAAAAAATTGCAAAGGGGCATCTTGATCAAACAATTCCTATACAAAATCAGGATGAAATAGGACAGATAGGAGAACTGATAAATGATCTTTCTGCTAATCTTCAGGAGATTTTGCTTCATGTATGGAATCACACAGGCAAAGATATAGAACTGTTAAATAATATTTCAAAAGAGCTTCAGTTTAAAAAAGAGACAATATGTCCTGATGTAAATAAAAATATAGCAATTGTTGCTCAGGATATAGAAGATATGCAAAACATGGTCAAGGCTTTTGATTTCTATAATATAAAGCTTGACTCCGGCAAAGTTGTTGCAGATACAAAAAAGGAAATATATGATGCTTGAATTATGGTTTATGCTTCCTGTTTCTATTGCTGTAGCAAGTATAGCTACAGGCAGTGGTTTTGGAGGAGGCATACTTCTTTTTCCTGTGTTTATATATGTTCTCAATTTAAATGTTCCGGAAGCAGTAGGGACAGGAATGATAACCGAGCTTTGTGGTATGACCTCTGCAATGATAACATATAACAAACAAAAAAATAGAGTATGAAATAGCATTACCAATGATTATTATAAGCTTTCCAGGATTACTTACAGGTCTTTATATAATACAGATTGTAAATCCGGCTATTCCTAAATTTTTTTTTGGTTTTTTGGTTATTATTTGTGCTTTTTGGATGTTATTTTCTTTAAAAAGCCAGGCAGTAAATACAAATTCCCATGTACTTGTAGAAAAAATGATTCCTTATGCCTGGGTTCCTTTTATCGGTGGTTTGTCAAGTGGAATAAGCTCTGTAGGTACAGCAGAATCGCTGCTTCCCGTTCTTGAAAGAAAACTTAAAATTGAAATTCACAGAGCAATAGCTACAGCTGTTATGGTGGAAGGAGCAGTTGGGTGGCTGGCAACCTCTATTAATATATGGGAAGGTAATATCCGGTGGGATATCGCAGCTTTTACTACAACAGGTGTTATTATTGGCGGTAGAATAGGTCCAGTACTCTCAGGAATGTTAGATGTACAAATATTAAAGCTTATTTTTTCTGTCTTTGTATTTTTTACAGGTATTCATATGATTTACAAAAATTATAATTTACTTTTTTGACAATATTTGAATAAAATTTAATCAGAAAATTATAAGAGGTATATATTATGCTGGATCAATCTTTATTACAGGAATTCATTATAGAATCTGAAGAACACTTAGATGAGATGGAAGCAAGTCTTCTTTTATTTGAAACAGAACCTGAAAACAAGGAAAATTTAGATAATATTTTCCGATCTGTTCATAGTATTAAAGGCTCTGCAGAATATATGGGATTTGAAAAAATAGCAAAATTATCACACTCTCTGGAAAATCTTCTCGAAATACTCAGAAAAGGTGAAATATCACACAATAAAGATATTACAGATGCTTTGATAGAAGCAAGAGATCGTGCAGCATTTCTTATAGCTGATATAGATGAAGGAGGTGAAGAAAAAACCTTAATAGATGATATTATAATCCGTATAAATGATTTATCTAAAAATAGCACTATAGATAGTAGTACAACGGAACCTAAGCTTTTTGCAGATAAAGATCAGGAAATAGAGACTATCAGTTTTAAGGAAATAAATAATGAAAAAAAAGATAATCTTGTGTATGAGGAAGAATATGATGATGAATATGATGAGGAACTTTTTGAGATTTTCATACAATATTTAAAAGAAAATATTGTTTTACTTGAAGATCAGGTAAAAACATTCAATAATTCGGAAAACAAAACCGAAATACTTATTAAATGTATAGATACAATAAACAGCCTTAAATCATCTGCCAATTATATGGATTTTAAAAAACTTATTGATCTGTATGAAAACTGGATAAAAGATATAGAAAAATATCAGGAAGTTTTTTTTCTTGATGATAACAATTCTAATAATGAATTTTTTGAAACAGCCTTCGTATATTTAAATAAAATTGTCAATTTTTTCCCATCTCATTTAAAAATAAGTGAAGAATTTATTTCAAGTTTTAAAGCAAGCGAATCTTCAGATAAAAATCTATTATTTACAGAACCTGATAAATCGGATCAAAAACAACCTGAAAGCCAGAAAGATCAATATCAAAATCTTTATAATGAACTTGATAACCTGACATTAGATACTTCCTTAGAAAAAATTGAAAAATTAAATCTTTTTGAAAATGATTCTTTTAAAGAAAAAGATGAAAACAATCTTTTTTTAGAAACAGATTCAGATAAAGACTTAAAAACAGACCTGCAAACAGAAAAAAAAGATATTAATGAATTTGACAAAAAGCAACAAGCTGATGAAGATTTAAAAATTATTTTACCCGAAGAAGTTAAAAATATAGCAAAGTCTCAGTTACTAAAAAAAGGCACATCAGAAAAAATAGCAAAACAGAGCATTAGAATAGAATCTTCTAAAATTGATTTTTTAATGAATCAAACCGGCGAACTAATTGTAAACCGTGCCGGATTTTTACAAATACTAAATGATATGACAAGCTTTCAAGAATATTTAACTGATAATAAATTAATAGAACAAAACAAAACAAAGGAGTTTAAAAAGCTGCTGTTTAAACTGAGTGAAGCAAATATTTCCCTCGGCAGAGTGGCAAATGAGCTTCAGGACGGAGTAATGAAAGCAAGGATGCAGCCAATTTCCAAGCTTTTCAATAGATATCCCCGTCTGGTTCGCGAGCTTACTTATGGATCTGATAAAAAAGTTAAATTAAATATAAGCGGGATTGAAACAGAACTTGATAAAATGGTAATCCAGGAAATAAGCGATCCTATTGTCCATATTATTCGAAATGCAGTTGACCATGGTATAGAAACAACAGAAGATCGTATATCTGCCGGAAAAAATGAAGAAGGAAACCTTAATCTTAAAGCTTATCATGAAGGAAATCATGTGGTAGTAGAAATCAGCGATGATGGGAAAGGAATTGATCCTCATGAAATCAAAAAAATAGCTTTAAAAAAAAATATGATGCATATAAATGAACTTGAGAAATTAAATTCAAGAGAAATTATATCACTGATTATGAAACCCGGTTTTTCAACTTCAAAAAAAATAACCAAAACTTCCGGTCGTGGTGTAGGAATGGATGTGGTTAAAAAGAATATAGACAAGCTGAATGGGATAATAGAGATTGATTCAAAAAAAGGTGTTAAAACACTGATAAGGATTAAACTTCCTCTTACAATAGCTATAATTAAAGCTTTACTTGTTCGTATAGGAAATGACATTTTTACCATTCCTCTTGCATCTGTGGAAAAAACTCTAACTGTATATAAAAAAGAAATTTTTGTAATTGAAAATGTAGAAGTTATTCAATTAAGTGACAGTGTTTTATCATTAATGCGATTATCTGAAATTTTTAATATAAAAAGTTTTACTACAGATACAGATAAAGTATTTGTAGTAATTATTAATACAGGTATGAGAAAAATAGGAATTGTTGTTGATTCTTTATTAGGACAGGAAGAAATTGTAATAAAACCTCTTGCTGATTATCTTATAGCTGAAAGTGGTTTCTCAGGAGCCACACTCTTGGGAGATGGTAAAATATCTCTTATTTTAGATGTCTATGAACTTGTAAATATATTTATAAACAAACAATTAAAAAGAAAGAAAACAGCATCTGCTTTAGATACTAAACTTCAAAATAATAACATACTGCCTGATTCTTTAAATACACAGGAGGCATATACTCTACATTAAATAGTTTTTAAGTAAACAATCATTTTTTATTCATATAATAATACGATTTCAGATTTTTAATATTATGGAAAATAAAATACCAAAAAACAACGAAGGATTTGCAGGCACCTTAAGTAACATAGATCTTACAGATCTTATTCAGATGTGTTGTATCTCGCTTTCAAGCCTTAGTATTGTGGTAATAAAAGATGATTTAAAGGGAACTATAGTTATAAAAAAAGGTGATGTTATACATGCTGTATATTCTGATCTTGTAGGAGAAAAAGCTTTTTATGAAATTTTGGGATGGAAGAGTGGACGATTTGAAACATTTGACAGCCAAAATTATTCAGAAGTTACAATTAAGCAAAACTATCAATATTTACTGATGGAAGCAGCTCACAGGGAAGATGAAAAACTTGCTGATAAGCTTGAGAAAAATCCTGATAATAAAAATTATTTACCTGATAACTCACATATTGCAGAAAAATTAAAGATTATGATTGTAGATGACTCTCCTGTTATGCGAAGAATTTTATGTGATATTTTTACATCAGATGACAATATAGACGTTGCTGGAATAGCTGAAAATGGTGAAGAAGCTCTTGTGCTATTAGATAAAATCAAGCCGGATATCATTACCTTAGATGTAAACATGCCGGTTATGAGCGGCAGTACAGCTCTAAAGCATATTATGATAAAAAATCCATGCCCTGTTGTTATTATCAGTAATCCTGGAAACGATACTCATGCAGATTCCCACACAGGGATTTTTGATTTTTTACGAATTGGGGCTGTTGATTATATTAAAAAACCAGTCAGACAAGAAAATATGTTAGCTCAGGAACAACAAATTATTAAAAAAGTTTTTCAGGTTTCAAAAGCAAAAATCAATAATTTTAAAAGAGTTAAAAATCCTAAAATTATACCTTATAATGAAAAAATCTCCAGTTCCTGTTCACTCTCTTCTGCTGATTGTAAAAATTTAGTAATCATTAATTCAGGAATTGGCGGATTTTCTGAAATTATCAGGCTTGTTTCAGGATATCCTAAAAATAGTGGGACATGTTTTTTTATATTTCAGGATATGCCTTCTGAACTTACAGAGGCTTTTGCTTTTTATCTTGATAAAAGAAGCAGGTTAGATGTTTTGGCGGTAGATTATATACCCCCCATAATTAATGGACATTGTTATATAAATGCAGATAATTTAAATTTAAATAAAGAAGACAAGCCTATTGGGTACAAGTTTGATGATTTTTTAATGTCTGTTTCAGAATCTTTTGATGGAAATATTATTATAGTTTTTCTTTCAGGTGCTCAGGCAGGAAGTATTAATAATATAAAAAAAATAAAGAAAAAAAATATGAAAATCATTGCTCAACACCCTTCATATTGTCTTATTCCTGATTTTATAGAGGAAGCTGTCAGAAAAGAAATTATAGATCAAAAAGTAAACCCTCTTAATCTATCAGAAGAGATAGATAAATCTATCTCTGCAATTGATGTAAAAATTGATGTAAAACAAGGAAACATATGAATAAGAACGCAACAATTATTCCAATAGCCAGCGGAAAAGGAGGAGTAGGTAAAAGTATGTTTGCAGCCAACCTGGCAATTGCCCTCGCTAAAATGGGGCATTTGACTGTAGCTGTAGATTTAGATTTTGGAGGTTCGAATCTTTATACATATTTAGGTATATCAAACATTCATCCCGGTATAGGAAATTATCTGAAAACAAAAGATTTTAAATTTAACGATCTTATGGTTCAAACCAGTATTTTAAATCTCAAATTTATACCTGGAGATGGAAAATTTCCGTTTATGTCTAATATATCTAAAGAGCAGAGAATAGATTTAAACAGGCATATCAGGCAGATTCCTGCAAAATATATCATACTTGATATAGGCGCAGGCTCAATGTTTAATTCTCTTAGTTTTTATGGTCTTGCCCATAGAGGAATAATAATCTCACCTTTTGAAATTCCTTCCATCATGAATTTTATAACATTTTTAAGAAGTTTTATGTTTCGTGTATTATGCGGAATTGTACATAAAAACAAAGAAGTATTGAATATTATTACATCAACCATAACAAGCTCTGTAGAACCTGCTCTTTTGACTATTAAGTATTTTTTAGAAATAATAGAAAAATATGATTCTGTACTTTCAAAAAGAGCTTACGAAATATGCAATAAATATAAACCTCATATTATTTTTAATATGGGTGATAATCCCTCTGACCTGACTGTTTTAAATAAAATTGATACAACATTAAAAAACATTCTTTCTATGAAAGCTGTTTTTTTAGGTTGTATATTTTATGATAAATGTGTTCGCAACTCTTCAAAAAATGGAGATCTCCTTTTTGAAAAATATCCTGACAGCATTGCATCAAAAGAGATACAGAATATAGCTGAACGTATA
>DAOWNP010000157.1 GCA_030642545.1 Desulfobacteraceae bacterium
ACAAAAGCTGTAAAAAAACTGCTTTCACAAAATAGAATAATTTTAACAGGTACACCTGTGGAAAACCGGCTTTCTGATTTATGGTCTCTTTTTGATTTTTTAAATCCTGGGCTTTTAGGCAATAAGACAGAATTTAGCCAGTTTGCAAAAAGATTAAATAAAAATCCCGAAGAGTACAAAAAACTGCGAAAACTTACCTCTCCTTATATATTAAGAAGACTTAAAACTGACAAGTCTGTAATATCTGATCTTCCTGAAAAAGTAGAAATGAAAACATATGCTGGTTTAAGTAAAAAACAGATTACTCTTTACAAACAAATGACTGAAGATATTAAAAATCTGCTGGATTCATCAGAAGGAATAGAAAAAAAAGGTATTATTCTTGCCTCTCTTATAAAATTTAAACAGCTCTGTAACCATCCTGATCAATATCTTGGAACAGGAACATATAAAGAAAAAGAGAGTGGCAAGTTTTTAAGGCTTCGGGAAATATGCGAAACAATTTATGAAAAACGTGAACGTGTATTGGTTTTTACTCAGTTTAAAGAGACCACAGAACCTTTATCTGATTTTCTTGAAGAAATTTTTAAGAGAAAAGGTCTGATTATTCACGGAAGTATTCCAATAGGAAAAAGAAAAAAAATTATTGATAAATTTCAGAGTGATGAGTATTACCCATATATTGTCTTATCCTTAAAAGCAGGGGGAACAGGTTTAAATTTAACCCGTGCAAATCATGTGATACATTTTGACAGATGGTGGAATCCTGCTGTTGAAAATCAGGCAACAGATCGTGCATTCAGAATTGGGCAGAAAAAAAATGTGGTGGTTCATAAATTTATAACAAAAGGAACCATAGAGGAAAAAATAGATCAGATGCTTGACTCAAAAAAAGAATTGTCTGATAAAGTTATTTCACAAAACAGTGAAACTTTTATAACAGAAATGGATAATAGAGAATTAATGGATCTTTTTAAACTGACACTATAAAATAAATAAAGAATTGTGGAGTTATTATGAGTTTCTGGCATTATCCTAAATATGTTCCTGTAGGTAAAAAAAAAATAAAAGCAGAAAAAAAAATAAAACAGCTGCGGAAAAAAAATCCTGATATTAAACCTGTTACCGTTGAAGGAAAATCTCTTTCTACTACATGGTGGGGTAAGGCATGGAATGAAAATCTTGAGAGGTATGCAGATTACTCAAACAGAATAGAGAGGGGCAGAAGTTATCTGCGTTATAGTGCAGTTATTGATCTTCAAATAAAAGAAGGTCAGGTTACATCAATGGTTATGGGCTCATCATCAACACCGTACTCTATCTTAATTGAAATCAAACCGATGTCCCATAAAAACTGGAAGCAGATAAAAAAAGAGTGTGCAGGTAAATTAGATTCTCTTCAAGAACTGATAGTTGGGAAATTCCCCAAAAATTTAAAAGAGATATTTACAACTAAAAAAACAGGGCTTTTCCCATCTCCTGATGAAATTGAATTTTCATGCAACTGTCCTGACGGTGCATATATGTGTAAACATATAGCTGCAACTTTGTATGGTATTGCTGTACGGATGGATAAAGACCCGTCTCTTTTTTTTAAATTAAGAAAAGTAGATATAGATGATTTAATTTCTGTTGCAGTAAAAGAAAGTGCAAAAAATCTTCTTAAAAAAGCTAAAAGAAAAACTTCAAGGGTTATTGATGATGCTGATATTTCAGATGTATTTGGTATAGATCTTGATATTTCAAATGGTGATGGTTATGATGATGATATAGTTCCTTTGAAAAAATCTTCAAAAAAGAGAAAACCAGCCAATAAAAAAAGAGATAAAAAGCTTGTTGAAGTAAAAGCAAAAAAAACAGGGAAAATAAAAAAATTGCAAAATAATATTTTGGTAACAGATGTTATTGAAAATATTATCAAAAAACATAAAAAAGGAATAAGTCTTGATAGCTTATCTGAAATTTCTAAATTTGATAAAAAAAAGGTTAAGGGTACTGTATACAGATTAAAGAAAAAAGGGATAATAACAAATATTAATAGAGGGGTATATAAGAAACTATAAAACCAGAGTATCAGCTTTAGGAAACTTACAGAAAATAATCTACGCATATCGTGCCAAATTTTGATGCAATCGCCCTGATCCATTATCGTGCAAAGTTGTATTATTCTTATTTTTAGTTTACAATATTAAGAATATTTAGCTAAGGGTCCGCACAAAAAATCGTATTGATCAAGGAGGAAGTATATGAAATTAAAGTTTTTCTCAATTATTCTATTACCTGTTTTTTGTTATTCTATTTCTCTTGCAGAGGTTATTGATGAACATAAAGAGATACAAGGACCATTTTCAACTCCAGAACAAGTTACAGCAAAATGTATTGAATGCCATGATGATACAGCTGAAGATTTTATGAAAACCAGACACTGGAGGTGGGAAGGCGAAGAGTTTGAATTGCACGGTAAAAAGATAAGGCTTGGGAAAAAAAATATTTTTAATAATTTTTGTATTAATATTAGCTCAAATGAGCCACGGTGTACAAGCTGTCATGCAGGGTACGGCTGGAAAGACAAAGATTTCGATTTTTCTAACAGCAAAAAGATTGATTGCTTGGTTTGCCATGATCAAACAGGTACTTATCAAAAATTTCCAACAGCAGCCGGTTATCCGGTTTACAAGGAGAAAGAAAAGTTTTTTAAAGGAGATAAAAAAACTTATATGCGACCTGATTTTGTGAAAATTGCACAAAGTGTTGGAAATCCTAAAAATAGCAATTGTGGAATATGTCATTTTTGTGGTGGCGGTGGAAATTGTATTAAACATAATGATATGGATTATAGTTTGCTTAATCCAGCTGCTGATATTGATATTCATATGGGTAAGTATAATATGAATTGTACAAGTTGTCATGCTGATGAAAAACATCGTATTAAGGGTGCTCTTCATGCTTCAATGGCTGCAGGAACAAATCATTTTGAATGTACGGAATGTCATAAGGAAAAAAATTTTCACAAAACAAAAAAAGTTAAAATGGGAAGTTTAATTGACAAACACACAAAAAGTATTGCCTGTTCAACCTGTCATATCTCAAAAGTTGCAAAACAATGCTCGACAAAAACATGGTGGGACTGGACTACAGCAGGTGATAAAAAAAGAAAAGTTGAAAAAGATAAAAATAATAAGCCGTTATACAGTTGGAAAAAAGGTGATTTTAAGTGGGGGAAAAATATTACACCTGAATACTACTGGCATAATGGCAAAACCGATTATTATTTATTAGGTGAAAAAATCAAAGATCCTTCTAAACCTCTTGTATTTAATAAACTTGAAGGTACATTCAAAGATAAAAAATCAAAAATTTCACCTTTTAAGGTTATGAGAGGAAAACAATATTACGATCCAAAAACTAAACAACTTCTTGCACCTAAGCTTTTTGGAAAGGGCGGATTCTGGAGTGATCTTGACTGGAATAAGGCTTTTACATTAGGCATGAAAAGTGTTGGATTAAAATATTCAGGCTCTTATGCTCCAATTGAAACAAAAATGTACTGGCCTCTTTTTCATATGATATCTGCTAAAGAAGAATCTCTTGGTGGAAAGAAAAACAGATGCAGCGTTTGTCATGCTAAAAAAGGAAAAAAAGGATTAATGGATTGGGAAGCTCTTGGATATAGTGGTGATCCAAAAAAGAGTGCTCATAAATCAAGAATAAAACAAGGTATTGTAAAAAAATAGAATCTATAACTCTGACTTTTTATAACACTTTACTTGTGTAAGAAACATGGACGAAATAAAAAAAACAGTTTATGATTGATTTTAACAAATTTTCAATCATAAATTGATTTTTTTCTTCCGCTCTCCTAAGATTACTTATCCTGATTTCATATACACAAAGTCTCTGTTTTTTATGGTGGGCAATCAGCACATACTGAACGAAAAACTTCGGTTGAAAGATAACGATCTCCACGATCAGGTAAAAGCACAACTACAGTTGATCCACGCGAACAATCTTTCGCATATTCCATGCCAGCCCATAAAGCGGCACCACTGCTTATACCACAAAAAAGACCTTCCATTAGAGCAAGATCCCGAACAGTATTAAATGCCTGATCATCACTGCATATAATTCTATTATCCAGCATATCAGGTTTAAATATATCTGGAACAATCGCTTCTTTCATATTTTTTAAGCCCTGAACCCTGTGGTTAAGACACGGCTCTACCCCAACTACTTTAGTACGTGGATTTTTTTCTCTAAAATATTTTGAACAACCCATTAATGTACCTGTTGTTCCCATACCGGCCACAAACAGATCTACTTCTCCTTTTGTATCCCTTATAATTTCAGGAGCAGTTGTTTCATAATGAGACAGCCAGTTTGCATCATTTTTAAATTGATTAGGCATATAATATTGTTTTACATATCTTTCAGCAATATTAGATGCTCTTGCAATAGCCCCATCTGTTTTTTCACTGCCTGGTGTAAGCTCAAGCTCAGCACCCATTGCAATAAGTGTAGATCTTCTTTCAATACTAACACAGGCAGGCATAATCAATTTTATACGAAATCCCATTGCCACGGCAATCATTGCCATGCCTATACCAGTATTTCCTGATGTTGGCTCCAGAATAGTTTTATCTTTTGTCAAAGCTCCAGTTTTAATAGCTTGCTTTATCATATAATATGCCGGTCTGTCTTTAACAGAACCACCTGGATTTGATCCTTCAAGTTTTACAAGGATACGAACTCCTGTTTCATCAGAATCCCACATTCTACCTAATTCAACCAGTGGTGTGTTTCCAATTGCATCAACAACACTCATACAACCCTCTTATTTAAACATGAATTTATAGACAGTCACATAAATAATTTCACTGCGATATACGTTTTAGTATTATCTCCGACAGCATGCCTTGTGCCAATTTTTAAAATCGGATAATTATGTGACAATCTATATATTAATTATACACCCTGATTCCAAAAAGGAGACATATTCCTCAAATGTTCAATTACAGGAGGTACTTTTTCAATAATATAATCTATTTCTTCAATAGTATTATACCGGGAAAGACTAAATCTTATAGATCCATGTGCAGCTGTATATGGTACACCCATTGCTCTTAAAACATGAGAAGGTTCTAAAGATCCTGATGTACAGGCAGACCCTGAAGAAGCACAAATTCCAAACTGATCTATCATCAAAAGAATTGCTTCTCCTTCAATATATTTGAAACTTATATTGGTTGTACCGGGCAATCTGTTTTTTTTGTCACCATTTATAATGGATTTTGGAATTTTGTTTATTAATCCATTTTCAAGCCTGTCTCTTAATTTTGCAATGTAGACAGCTTCTTCTTGAATATATTTTGCTGCCAGCTCATAAGCTTTTCCCATTCCTATTATGGAAGCAACATTTTCAGTACCACCGCGCCGGCCTTTTTCCTGATGACCACCTACTAAAAAAGGTGAAAACCTTGTGCCTTTTTTAATATATAGAGCACCTATACCCTTTGGTGCATGCAATTTATGACCGGATAAAGCCAACAAATCCACTGGTGTTTTTTTAACATCAACAGGAATTTTTCCAGCAGCCTGAACTGCATCAGTATGAAAAACAACATTTTTATCTGCAAGATTTTGTGCAATATCTTCAATGGGAAAAATCGTACCGGTTTCATTATTTGCCCACATAATACTAACAATACCCGTATCATCAGTTATACTGTCATAAAGATAATCAAGATCTAAAGCACCTTTACTGTCAACTGGAACAGATGTAATTCTGTACCCTTTTTCTGAAAGGGATGAACACATATTTCTAACAGCAGGATGCTCTACTCTTGTTGTTAGAATATGTTTTTTATTAGGTCTTGATTCTATTGTAGATACAATTGCAGTGTTATCACTTTCTGTACCACAGCTTGTAAAAATTATTTCATC
>DAOWNP010000036.1 GCA_030642545.1 Desulfobacteraceae bacterium
CATATGCCATAAAACTAATAAAAAAGCAAAAAGCTTATGTATGCAGCTTAAACGCAGATCAAACAAGAGAGTTTCGTGGAACACTTAAAAAGCCTGGTACAAACAGTCCATACAGAAACAGAACAATTGACGAAAACTTAGAACTTTTTACAAAAATGAGCAAAGGTGAATTTGACGATGGAGCACATGTTTTAAGAGCAAAAATTGATATGGGTTCTCCAAATCTCACTTTGCGTGATCCTGTAATTTACAGAATAAAAAAAGTTACCCATCACAGAACAGGTGACAAATGGTGTGTTTATCCTATGTATGACTTCACTCATTGCCTTTCAGACTCTATTGAAAACATAACGCACTCTTTATGTACTTTGGAATTTGAAAATAACAAACCTTTATACCAGTGGTTTTTAAATGAGTTAGATATCCATCCTCAACCAAAACAAATAGAGTTTGCAAGGCTTAATCTAACACATACTGTTCTAAGCAAAAGAAAGTTAAACGAACTTGTAGAAAAAAAGTATGTTTCAGGATGGGATGATCCAAGAATGCCCACCATTTCCGGATTACGAAAAAGGGGATACACTCCTTCTGCCATACATAAATTTTGTGAAATCATTGGAATTGCAAAAAGAGACAGCACTGTTGATATGGCTCTTTTAGAGCATTGCATAAGAAATGATCTAAATAAAACAGCTACAAGAGCTATGGCTGTTTTAAAACCTCTTCGTGTTGTTATAGAAAATTACCCAAAAGATATATTAGATGATGAGCTTGATTATATAAATAATCCTGAAGACTCTTGCATGGGAACAAGGAAGGTTCCCTTTTCCAGAGAAATTTTTATTGAAGAGGATGATTTTTGTGAAGATCCTCCAAAAAAATTTTTCAGGCTGACAATAGGACGGGAAGTTCGTCTGCGTTATGCATTTTATATAAAATGTACAGGTATAGAAAAAGATCAAACCGGTAAAATAACAAAAGTTATATGTACTTATGATCCTAAAACCCGTGGAGGTTCTTCTCCTGACAAAAGGAAGGTAAAAGCCACAATCCATTGGGTTTCAGCTAAACACTCAATAAAAGCAGAAGTACGTTTATTTAATAATCTTTTTACAAAAGAAAATCCAGCAAAAGATAAATCCGGTAAAAAATTTACAGATTTTATCAATTCTGATTCAGTTGAGATTTTAGAATCCTGCAGGATTGAACCGGGTTTAAAAAATGCAGATCCAAACACACGATATCAATTTGAAAGAAAAGGATATTTTGCCTTAGATCCTGATTCATTAACTTCTGATATTCCTGTTTTCAACAGAATTGTATCTTTACGAGACACCTGGGCTAAAATTTCCAAAAGACAAAATAAAAAAAAGAGTTAAGAAATGATAACAAAATAAAAATTTTAATTTGCTGTATAACAGCTATGCTATTATTTTTACGAATAAATCATATTATATTTTAACGGGCTTGCTGTCCATACATCAGGCTTAGGCAGGATGTGCTGCTCACCTACTATTAGCCAGTAGGGATCAGGGTTAATATCTCTTAATTTTCCATCATCCGGCACCCTTGCATGGCTTGTATAATTATAAGTAACTTTGAAAAGGCATATACTCTCTTTTGCCTCCCAAAGCACAACATAATTTTTTTTAAAATAACTTATTGTTATTTTATTTGCTTCAGCAATCTGTCCCATCTCTTCATTATTAAATTTTGCAAGTATTGCTTTTGACACTCCACGTTCAGAAGTTTTAAGAAGAGCTCTTGATTCACTACTTGCCGCATACACTGTAGTCATAAAATTAAGTTTTTGAAAATACTGTGAAGCTACAATAGCCGCTGTCCTCCGTCCACCAACCATAAAAGGTAACCCATAATACTCAAAAAATTTCTTTTGTACATCTTCTGCATATTTATCTCCTTTTTCATAAATATGCTTGGATATATATCTGAGTTTTATGGCAAGATCTTCAGCAGCATCAGCAACAGGCCAGTCAATACGTACATGAAAATGAGTTACAGCATATCTGTCTCTTGCTGTAGATGCCCCGTCTCTTTGTATTAACAGTGCATAATCCACAGGCAGCAAATCTTTAATAAAATCATTAAAATGGACATTTTCAATATACTTTTGAGTTCTATCAAACTTTTCAGATAAAGAGAGCATTTTTGCTCTGATAAAATTAATTTTAGTAATCTTGTTCATATCAAAAAATCTGATATATTTTTTATGCACATGAGGTATAAAATCCTCCAATAAAATCACAAGAAATGCATTCTGACATTCATGCTCAACATTTGGGATTATGGCTCTTGGTTTTAACTCCCGCTTTTCTACAAAAGGATAGGCTATCTGTTTTTTCAAAAAATTGTTATAAGAATCAACTAATGCATAATTCAAAATAAACTGATCAAATTCATCTCTTAAAAGCTCATAATAGGAACGCCTTAACCTGTGTTTATAGCTTAGATTTTCTCTAAAATTCCAATGAACCAATTAAAAAGTCTCCTGTAACTTTTTGATATAAAAAAGATAAATAATCTAAATTTTTATAATTATTTTTTTTTGGAAGACTGCTATTTCTATTTTTTTTAACATAAACTTACTGTTTATGTTAACATAATTTCACAAATAGTCAAATATTAAGGCAAAAACAATTTTTTAAAAAAACTCAGGAATAGACTGCTCGCAATACAGGTTGCCTGCTGCATGAAAAGTTGTATTCCGAGGATTAAATTTATTTTTTAACGCAGAAATTGGATAAATTAGCGTTTTGCATGTGCCTGTATAGATAGATATTTACTCTTCGAGGTACCGGTCTATCTGTTTCTTATATTTTATCACAATAAAAATAATTATAAGACACAAACCTAATAATCCATATGTAAGCAAATAATTTTTTTCAAACAGAGCTGCTCCCTGACAACTCAACATATAAGTCCCAGGCAATCGTCCTACCAATGCAAGAAATAACAATCTTTTAAGAGGAAGTGTACTTACACCTAAAAAAAGACAAAGATAATCTTTGGGAAAACCAGGTAATAAAAAAAGGATAAATAAAATTGAACTTCCCTTTTTTTTTATCAGTTTATCAAATTTGATGAAATTTTCAGCAGAAGTCAGTTTTTTTACCAAGTCTCGCCCAAGAAACCTGCCTAAAATAAAATTTATCCACGACCCTACTGTAAGGCCTATGGTTGAATAAATAAATCCGTGAAATCCTCCAAAAAGATAACCGCCTATAACACCTGTTGCTTCTCCTGGTACCGGAGCAAAAATCACCTGAAGAATCTGAAGCAAAATAAAAACAAGAGGTGCTTTAGATCCATAACTCTCTATAGAAGCTTTAACAGCATCCCTGTCTGATAAAATATTAAAAACAGCTGCAATATAATCATAAGAAACTACCACTACAAAAATCAAAATTAAAACAGATACGGATATAAACAAATATTTATTTTTACTCAAAACTTACAACACCTCAACTGCAGGAAGTTTTTTACCTTCAAGAAGACAGAGAAAAGCTCCTCCTCCTGTTGAAATATATGTGACTTTCTCTGCTTTTCCACTTTTATGAATAGCCACATCAGTGTCTCCACCTCCAACAATTGTTACAGCAGAAGAGCCTGCAATAATAGCTGCCATAAACATTGTTCCCTTGCTAAAAGGCTCCATTTCAAATATTCCAAGAGGACCGTTCCACACAATAGTTCCGGCATCATTTAACGCTTCAGCAAACAGAAATGAAGTTGCAGGTCCCACATCAAGTGCCATCCATTCAGACGGTATCTCCTGGACCGTAACATTTTTTATATCAGCTGCAGCATCTATCTTGTCTGCTGCTACAACATCAACAGGAAGATACAATTTAATATTTTTTTGTCCGGCTCTTTTTATAATATCAGATGCTTTATCTACAAGATCGTTTTCAATTTTTGAGCTGCCCATATCATACCCAAGAGCTTTAAGAAATGTATTTGCCATAGCACCGCCTATTATGAGCTTATCTACATTATTAAGCATGTTTTCCAAAGCACATAGCTTGCTGGAAACCTTGGCACCTCCTACAACTGCCACAAGCGGTCTTTTAGGATTAGCCATTGCTTTATCAAAATAAGCCAGCTCTTTCAATAAAAGAAATCCTGCACATTTCATACTGACAAATTCAGCAATAGCGTGTACTGACGCATTTTTCCTATGAGACACAGCAAAAGCATCATTTACATATATATCACATAACTCTGATAAAGCTTTTCCAAATGCCTTGTCATTTTCCTGTTCTTCTTTATGAAACCTTAAGTTTTCCAATAAAAGAATATCTTCTTCTTTTAAATCTGAAACCATCTTTTTTACTTCTTCACCCACACAATCAGGTGCAATACTAACATCTTTCCCTATGAGCTTTCCAAGACAGACCGCGACAGGCTTTAAACTAAATCTATCATCAACGATGCCTTTGGGCCTTCCCATATGAGAGGCTATGATAAGTTTGCCTTTATGTTCCACAATATATTTTAATGTCGGTAACACAGATCGAATACGGATATCATCTGTTATATTTTGATGTTCATCTAAGGGTACATTAAAATCAACTCTCACTAAAACTGTTTTACCAGCTACATCTATATCTTTAACAGATTTCATTATGCATTCCTTTTTTCATCAATATGCTTTTTTTGATTTAACTGCTTTTTTCTGGACCACCGTTCAAAAAAACCAACAATTCCTGAAGCATATGCACGATCAATTTTTTCATGTTCAAGCTCTATTCCCTTTTTACATGATACTGCATGTTTTAAACACAAAGTCTTATGTTCACACTCCATACAGGAAAAAGGAGAAGTTCTAAGACCGCTGTTATTATCCAACGGAAAAACTATATCAAGATTACCAAAACACTCAGGAATATCCTTCATCATCGTTCCTAATAAGCAAATTCATCTCTAAGCTCTCTTGTCATCAATCTGTATAGAGATTCATGGGGAAGAGCATTTTCATATAAAATACGATAAACCTCATGACATATAGGCATCTCAACATCTAACTTTCTTGACAAATTATAAACTGATTTTGCAGTTTTAACTCCTTCTGCAACCATTCTCATATCTGATAAAATGGTCTCAATATTCATGCCCTGACCTACAAGCTTTCCTACTGTATGATTTCTGCTTAAATCACCAGTACAAGTCAATATGAGATCTCCAACACCGGAAAGTCCTGTAAAACTTCTCAAATCTGCACCCAGTTTAAGACCGAGACGCTGCATCTCAACCAGTCCTCTGGTAATAAGAGCGGCTCTGGTATTTAACCCAAGCTCCATACCATCTATAATGCCAGCCCCAATAGCAATAACATTTTTTACAGCTCCGCCAAGTTCTGTCCCGATAATATCACTGTTTGTATAAACCCGAAACAGAGAAGTTGCAAAAACCTTTTGTACAAAACCTGCTATACCTGAATCTAAAGAAGCTACTGCAACTAATGTAGGAAGTCCACATGCAACATCTTTAGCAAAGCTGGGACCTGAAATAACAGCAATATTTTCCTTTTTAAGTTCAGGCATAGATTCAGCTATAACAGAAGACATAGTTAAATGAGTCTTGTTTTCAATTCCTTTTGATGCAGATACAACAATTGTGTTATCTGAAATACAATTTGACATCTCTTTTGCTATATTACGTACAAAATGAGAAGGAACAACAACAACAACAATATCTTTATTATAAACAACCTTCTTCAAATCATTTGATGGAAAAATATTTTCTGAAAGAGAAAAACCGGGTAAATATATTTTGTTTTCACAAGAAGATAAAATCTGTTCACAAACTTCCTGCTCATACGCCCAAAGATCTACTCTGTATCCTTTTTTTCCAAGAAGATCAGCAAGAGCTGTGCCCCAGCTACCTGCCCCTACGACACCAATTTTATATGACAAAATCTGTTCTTTATTCATATTAATTTATTTTATTTTAAAACCCTTGAAATTAAAACTAAGCCCAAAAAAAAACTATCATTATTCCTCTTTTTCAACGACCCTTCCAGCTCCTGTCACTTTTTCATCTGATTTCAAATTTATCAATTTAACACCCAAAGTATTTCTGCTTATTACAGCTATGCCGGATACTGAAATCCTGATAATTTTTCCACCATCAGTAATAAGCATAAAATCATCATCATCTTCAACAAGTAAAATAGCAACCACCCTGCCATTTCTCTCATTGGTTTTAACAGTTATAACACCTTTACCACCACGTTTTTGTAGCGGATACTCTCCAATAGATGTTCTTTTGCCAAAGCCATTTTCAGTCGCCACAAGCAGAGTTTTTCCATGACTTAAAACCTGCATCCCGACTATTTCATCACCTTTTGCGAGTCTCATTCCAATAACACCTTTTGACACTCTGCCTATAGCACGGATATCATTTTCATTAAATCTTATGGATTTTCCAGAAGCTGAACACAAAAATACATCCATACTTCCATCTGTCATCCGTACACTATTTAATTCGTCTCCTTCAAACAAAGTCAAAGCAATTATTCCATTTGTCCTCGGTCTGCTATATGCCATAAGATCAGTCTTTTTAACAATACCTTTTTTGGTAGACATAAAAATATAATGATCCGGCTCAAATGATTTTATAGCAAGAACTGTAGTAAACTTTTCTCCTTTGATAAAATTCAAAAGATTAACAATCGCTTTACCCTTACTTGCACGGCCTGCTTTTGGCAAGTCATAAACCTTACTCCAGTAAACCCTGCCAAGACTTGTAAAAAACAGAAATGTATGATGAGTAGAAGCCACAAAAAGATGTTCAACAAAATCCTCATCACCTGTACTCATAGCTGTTTTACCCTTACCTCCTCTTTTTTGACTTTCATAAAGAGTAATAGGGGTTCTTTTTATATAACCACTTTTCGATATGGTTACAACCATATCCTCTTCCACTATCATATCTTCTAATGTTATTTCAGCTGTAGATTCAACTATTGTAGTGCGTCGAGGATCTCCAAAGTCATTATTAATCTCTAGCAACTCTTCTTTAACAATCTCATCAATTCGTTTTCTACTGCGCAAAATCTCTTTAAAGCTCTTAATATCATCTAATACAGCTATATATTCATCAATTATTTTCTGCCTTTCAAGACCTGTAAGCCTCTGAAGTTTCATATCTAAAATAGCCTGGGACTGTATATCACTTAAATGATACTTTTCCATAAGCTGGCTTTTAGCAACCTGTGGAGATTCAGCACTTCTGATCAAAGAGATAATTTCATCTATATGATCTAAAGCTATTTTAAGTCCTTCTAATATATGTGCTCTGGCCTGGGCTTTTTTCAATTCAAAGAGAGTCCTTCTTATAATTATATCCCTGCGAAAATTGATAAAATGAACCAAGGCCTCTTTTAATGTTAATAATTCCGGCCTGTTATCTACAACTGCAAGCAAAATAATACCAAAAGAATTTTCAAGCTGTGTTTGCTTGTAAAGCTGGTTTACAACAACCTGTGCAAACTGATCTCTTTTTAAACCAACCACAACACGCATACCCTGACGATCAGACTCATCCCTTACAAACCTTATTCCCTCTATATGCTTATCCCGAACAAGCTCTGCTATTTTTTCAACCATTTTTGCTTTATTAACCTGATAGGGAATTTCAGAAATAATTATTGATTCAACATTAGTACGCTTATCTTTTTCTATTATTACTTTTCCACGTATTTTTATTATGCCCTTGCCTGTTTTATAAGCAGACATAATCCCATTAATTCCATAAATCTGTCCAAAGGTTGGAAAATCAGGACCCGGAATAATAGCAACCAGTTCTTCAAAGCTTATATCAGGATTATCAATTAAAGCGCATATACCGGACACAACCTCAGATAAGTTATGTGGAGGAATATTTGTAGCCATACCAACAGCTATACCAGAAGAGCCGTTAATCAATAAGTTTGGAGCTTTAGCCGGCAAAACAGAAGGCTCTGTCATAGATTCATCATAATTGGGAATAAAATCCACAGTCTCTTTTTCAAGATCTTCAAGAAGCTTATGTGACATTTGCATCATACGAATCTCAGTATAACGCATAGCAGCAGGAGGATCGCCATCTATTGAACCAAAATTACCCTGACCGTTTACAAGAACATAGCGCATGGAAAAATCCTGAGCCATTCTAACAATTGTGTCATACACAGCAGTATCACCATGAGGATGATATTTACCTATAACATCACCCACAATACGTGCTGATTTTTTATACGGTTTATTCCAGTCATTTCTTAACTCACGCATGGCATATAAGACTCTTCTATGAACCGGTTTCAAACCATCCCTGACATCAGGAAGTGCTCGCCCTATAATAACACTCATAGCATAATCAAGATATGATTTTTTCATTTCATCATCAATACATATTTCAGACCTGTCTGCACTGTCTATCATGTCAATTCACCGAACTTTTTTAAATAGTAAACAATTTGATTCCTTAAACCAGTACATATAATTCAATTAATTATCAGAAACAATATGTTTTTGATAATTTAAATGATATATATCTGTAAGAGTCACAAATGCAGTAAAAATCAGAGGACCATAAATAATACCGAGAATCCCGAACATCTTCAATCCACCTATAATGGAAAAGAAAACAAAAAGAGAATGCATTTCTACTCTCTCTCCAACCAGCTTAGGCTTATAATAATATTCAATACTCCAGGAAATAAAAAAATAAAATAATACAAAAAAAACACCTGCTGCTGTTCTTTTAATTAAAAACAAATAAATTGCTGCGGGAAGAAATACAACACCTATCCCTATTATAGGCAAAAAAGCTAAAAGAGACATTATCACACCCCATAAAAACGGGGAGGTCAAACCGAAAACAGCAAAAACAATACCACCTGAAACACCCTGGATAATACCACCTACACCGTTTCCTATTAGAATTGCACCTGACATGTCTTCAAACTTCTTTATGAGTTTTTCATCCTGCTCTTTTGGTAAAGGAGACAAATCAATAATAAAATCAATTAATTTTGGCCCTTCAATAAACAGATAATACATAGTCAAAAGCATTAAAAAAAAATTTGCTATGAAATTTAAAAAATTTGATGTGATCAAGCTTAATTGATTAAATAAAAACAGACCTACAATTTTTCCTGCCTCTGAAAGCCATTTATTAAGATCATTAATAGTAATCTGCATATCAAAATTTAAAAGAAATTTATTTATTTTAACAAGAATATTACTATTTTCAATTGCACCCTTAAGATTGCCGCCAATAACTACACTTTTACCTAAAAGATACAACTCATAAGCCTCTTTCGTAAGAATGCCTCCAAACATTACCATAGGAACCAGTAAAATAAAAAAAATAAAAATACAGATTAGCAAAGATGAGTAGTTAGGTTTTAATTTTTTGCAAAAAAAACGATGAACCGGTGAAAGAACACCTGTGAAAACCATAGCCATAATTATAATTGAAAAAAATGGCATCATCAGTTTTCCCAAAAAAAATATTGATATCAAAAAAAGACCTACAAAATATCGAAGCATCATACCCTGAGAAATTTCTTTTTCCATAATATCACCTGATAAAACATTGTTTTTTATAAAAAATATGCATTATAAATTGATTTCATAATCGTTCATAATTAACTGCAAACAAGCACAAAAGCATGCTGTACAGGCAAAAACAGCAAAGACACTTTTCACTGTATTCTTTGTACTCGTAAAAGCGTACAGATATAATACTCTGCAAATACTCACAGAGTTTCAATATTTTAAGAAAATAGAAAAAAGAATAATTCAAAGATAATATCAGGACTTAGACTCCATATCCAACTGTAAGCTAAACTACAGGTTTTTACATAAATAATTCCACTACATTTAAAAACAGGTTGTTACAAAATAATAAAAATTTTCGGGATTGATCATAACATCAGCCATCAGATGTCAAAGTTTAGAAACAAAGACAAAATACGGGAAGTTTAACCAGACACTACTGATAACAACCTGTCAAAGATTTTAATTCCAAAAATACATTAAAGGAATTTACAGAAAATAATCTCGCATATTGCGTAGATTATTTTCTTCCAGTTCCATGAAGTTTTCAAATTTGGCAATATCCATTCAAACACTATTTACTAACCAATCCTCCGGCAAATGCTAAAAGAATAATTTCATAGACTGAAACAGCGACATAACTTCCAAAAATATCAAACACTATTCCTCCCCCCATTATTGCAGGGACTCCAAAAAAAACTAAAATTCCAAGCTTTCTGCTGATATCCATTATAGATACTCCTTATGGATTGTAATTAATGAATCTTTAAAATTAAATTGTTAATATTAACAATAAGATTTTTTTATGTAAAGGGAAAAACATACTATCTTTCTATAATCATACCCATACCCATACCACCACCTATACACATTGATATAAGTCCTGTTGAGTATCCTTCTCTTTGCATTTGATAAATACCTGTTACCATTTGGCGTGCTCCTGTACAACCTATAGGATGACCAAGAGAGATACCGCTTCCTAATTTATTCGGCATTTCGATATCAATACCAAGCTCCATCATACAACTGATGGCCTGAGAAGCAAAAGCTTCATTCAACTCAATCATATCAAAATCATCAATTGTCATTTTTGTACTTTTTAAAATTTTCCTTATAGCTGGAACAGGTCCAAGCCCCATATAAGCAGGATCAAGCCCGCCTGCTCCAAAAGCTTTAATAGTAACTATTATCTCAAGTCCGAGCTCTTTTGCCCGATCTGCACTCATAAGCAAAACAGCTGCTGCTCCATCATTAATACCTGATGCATTACCTGCTGTAACTGTCCCATCTTTTTTAAAAGCAGGCCTTAATTTTGCCATTTTTTCAATACTGGTTTCCATAGGACGTTCATCTGTATCTACAACAATTTCACCTTTTCTATTCTTAATTACAACAGGAACAATCTCTTTCTCGAATATACCTTCCTTTATAGCTGTAAAAGCTCTTTTATGACTCAAAGCACTTAATTCATCCTGTTGCTGCCTTGATATATTATAAGTTGATGCTATATTTTCAGCTGTAATGCCCATATGATATCCATAAAAAATTTCATATAATCCATCAAACACCATCAAATCATATATATCTCCTACACCGGTAAGCTCCATCCTGTGCCCCCATCTTGCTTTCGGAAGAGCCATAGGAGCCATGCTCATACTCTCCTGCCCCCCTGCAATAATAATATCCGCCTGTCCAGACATTATTGACATAGCTCCCAATGAAATTGCCTTAAGCCCTGAACCACAAATTTTATTAACAGTATAAGCAGTTGTCTCCTTTGGCAAGCCAGCCTTAATCATCGCCTGTCTTGTAGTATTTTGCCCCTGACCTGCCTGAAGAACATTACCCATAATAACTTCATCTACAGAAACAGGTTCCAAAGAGTCATCCCAGTCATAAGATTTTTTTTCAAGATCTACAAGACCAGCACCTTTTAACTTATCAGGAGTAATTTCTTCCATAAGTTCACTGGAAACAGGTCTTAAACCAACCTTTTTTAAAACCTCTTTTATAACAACTGAACCCAAAGAAACTACAGGAACAGTTTTTAATGAGCCGCCAAACGAACCAACAGCAGTTCTTATCCCGCTCACAACAGCAACTTCTTTCATATTTTCCCTCCTTCAAAATATTATTATCAAATATCGTAAATTTTGAGGTTGATCATAACATCAGCCATCACATATCAAAGCACAAGCTATGATAAAATTAGAACCAAACCCTAAATCTTACACATATATTTCATTTAACGTAATCAAATAACAAAATTATTTCTAACTCGACAGGCGGATGCAGAATGAAAATTTCTTCTGTGCTCAAGGCAGAAATTGGCTAAATCAGTGTTTTGCATTCGCCTGTCAAACATAGATAGTAAATTAAAAATATGTTTATAATATTTTCATGAAAAAAACAAATAGTA
>DAOWNP010000253.1 GCA_030642545.1 Desulfobacteraceae bacterium
AAAACAATTAAACTTCCCGTATTTTGCCTATTTTATTTCTTTCAATTTCCTAACCGGACACCACTGGTATTACTTATCCACTGTTAAAAAAAAATCTCACACTCGACAGGCTGTTACGGAATGAAAATTTCTTCAAGTTCAAGGCGAAAAATCAATTTAACCGCAGGCATACTTAGTTGTATTCCGAGGATTAAATTTATTTTTTAACGCAGAAATTGGATAAATTAGCGTTTTGTAACAGCCTGTTGAAAAAAGACTGACTCTTATAATGATAAAAGCTGATACTGATTTTAATTTGCATATCCATACTTTTTCAAAAACTTCCAAAAAAAAACTGTTTGCTATATTTATATTTTTTCTCACTCTTTTTATTATATATAGCAATAGCTTTAATTGTGGATGGCATTTTGATGATTTTTCAAATATAGTTAACAACCCTAATATCTCAATTGATTCATTCAGCAAAGATCAGATAATAAAAACATTTTACGGTACAAATAATATCGGAACAAGCATAAGCAGACCATTATCTTTTTTTACATTTGCCATAAACAAATACTTTCATGGCAATAAAGTTTTTGGCTATCATGTTGTAAATTTTACCATACACTTTATTACATCTGTTTTTTTGTATTTACTGATATATAAAACACTTTGTCTGCCGCAATTTAAAAACAGATACAAAAACAGGGCACACCAAATAGCTTTTTTATCCACTTTTATCTGGGCAACTCATCCCATAAACGTTACTGCAATAACTTATATAGTCCAGAGAATGGCCTCCATGTCTGCTATGTTTTTTATTATCTCAATGTACTTTTATGTTAAAGCAAAAACAGTAAATAACAGACAAAAATTTATCTTTTTTATTCTCTCTGCCTTTTGTGGTATGCTCTCTTTTGCAAGCAAGCAAAATGCAGTAATACTCCCTTTTATAATCTGGCTGTATGATCTTTACTTTATCCAGTCCTTAGAAAAAAATATTAAAAAAAATCTGATACTGGCAGGATGTTGTGTTCTTATAATAACTGCTATAACACTTTTAAATATAAATTTTGATTCAATTTTACAAGGCTATGAAAACAGACCTTTTACAATTATACAAAGAGTTCTCACCCAGCCAAAAGTTATTGTTTTTTATATTTTCCAGCTTTTATATCCTGTTAGTGATAATTTTGCTCTGATCCATGACATTGAAATATCAAAATCCTTATTTAACCCCTCTACTTTTTTTTCTGTTTTATTTATTTTAAGTACTGTTTCAGCATGTATCTATTTTTCAAAAAAACAGCCGGTTATTGCTTTTTGTATAATTTTTTTCTTTTTAAATCACCTTGTAGAAGGCTCAGTTCTTCCTTTGGAGATTATCTACGAACACAGAAATTATCTACCTGCAACTCTTTTTTTTGTACCTTCAGCAATATTTATAATCTATATATTAAACTATTTTTCATATAAACATAAAATTCAGTATTTAATAGCACTCTCTATAGCTATTTTACTTTCATGTCAGGGACATACCACCTATTACAGAAACTCACTTTTTAAAAATGAGTTAACACTCTGGTATGATAATACGATCAAAGCTCCTGATTTAAGCAGAACCCACAATAATCTGGGAAGAGTCTACTTTAACTGCATGATGTATGAAAAAGCTTTTAATGAGTTTATAACCGCTGAAAAATTAAACCGTGACATGAATTATACTCAATTAAAAATTATACAATATAACCTTGGTCTATACTATTTTTATGTAAAAAAAGAGTATATCAAAGCACTGCATTACTTTAAAAAAGCACTGTATTACCCTAAAGCCACAGCAGCAATCGCCATGATAAAATTAAAACAGGGAAAAACAGATAAAGCCTACAATCTTGTATATAACGCTCTTTGTGTCTCTCCACCAATCTATCAAGCTATGCTGAATAAATCTTTGAGTATTATCTGCTTTAAACAGGATAAAACAGATCAATGTATAAAATATGCAAAAAAAGCATTAGAACTTGAACCTGATTCCATTGAAATTTACAAAATACTGGGATCAGCCTATAAAAAAAATAAAAAATATAATAAAGCTATAATAAGCTGGGAAAAATTTTTAACAAAAAATCCAGACTCTTTTCCTGCAAACCTCGCTCTTGCTGAAATCTATTTTCTAACAGATAAACAAAAAAAGCTTAAAAAAACTGTAAACAGTATTATATATCTAACAGGAGAAGAGTCTATTAAATCAAAGATATACTCTATTATTCAGAAAAAAGAGTTAAGCACTTATATTCCAGATTATACACTTTTATCTTTTATATTAAAAAAAGAACTAAATAATAAAATACAGTCCCTATAGTGCTTGTTTGTTTTATACTCTTTTTTTAAGAGTTTTACTTTCAGTTACTCGGCAACGTCCATGTACCTGTTGCAGTACCTTTAACAGGTTCCTTACCATCTGCTGTAATATCAACGATATTTGTATCAGAGGTTGAGGGTGTTAAAAGAAGTGAATAATCTCCAGCATCTGTACTTATTAAATTAGCTGTTAATAATTCAGCAACGGTTGGTATCTTACCATTACTTAATATAAGCTGGGCAGATTTCATGGAAAGTCTTGACTGTCCTTCAGCTACTGCCTGAAGAGCTGCTTTGTCTCTCGCTTCATCAGTAAGATCCATAAACTTTGGAACAGCTACAGCAGCAAGAATACCAAGGATAATCAAAACAGCAATAATTTCAATTAATGTAAAACCTTCCTCTTTTTTCAGCAATTGCCTGTTATTCATACAAGTCTCCTTAGATTTAATAATAAGAAAAAAAACCATATAGATTGATAAATTAAAAATATATCTGCAATAAAAAATAGGGCTTATTTTACCATTTTTGTTAAATCCCACATGGGTAAAAATATTGCCAGAGCAAAAAAGCCGATTATAACAGCAAGGCATACAGTCAAAACAGGACCTATTGCTTCTGACAACTGTTTTACACTATATTCTACCTCAGAATCATAATGAGTTGAAATCTCTCTTAACATCTCAACCATATTTCCTGATTCCTCTCCAATTGCCACCATATTAACCACCATAGGAGGAAAATAATGTGATTCTTTAAGAGGAGCAGAAATTCCACGACCTTCTGACAACATACTTCTGACTTTATCAAATTCTCTGGATATAGCTTCATTACCCATTGTAGCAGAAAGAATATCAAGAGAATCTAAAATAGAAATTCCACTCGCCTGAAGAATGGAAAAAATACTTGCAAATCTTGACATTACACTTTTTTGAATCAGATCTCCTACAATTGGAATTTTCATCTTGAGAACATCAAAAAAATATCGGCCGTTTTTTGTTTTACCATAATAATATAATCCACCACAAACAGCCAGTACACCACAAATAATAAATGGCCAGTAATTATTTAAACCATGATATAAAACAATACATATTTTTGTAGGAAGCGGTAATACCAACCCGGCTTTATTAAAAATATTAATAAATTTCGGAATTACAAATGTAAGAAGTACCAAAAAAGCAACTCCAAGAAATAAAATAACAATTATTGGGTACGAAAGAGCAGATTTTATATCAGATCGTATCTTGTGCTCATGTTCTAAAATATAAGTTAACCTCTCTAAAACATCAACAAGAGAGCCGCTGGTTTCTCCAGCACGAATCATACTGCAATAAATATTAGGGAAAATTTTATCGTGCTTTATAAAAGCATCATGAAGAGTTGCTCCCTCCTTTATATCTTTATGTATAACTTTTATTATATTTTTTAATTTCTTGTTTTCAGTCTGGCTCTCTAATATCTGTAACAGATCTATTATGCCCACACCAGCTTTAAGCATGGTTCTAAACTGCTTGGTAAAAATAATTATTTCATCAAGTTTTACAGAAGTTAAAGAGTTAGCAATCCATGATAGTATTTCCTTACCTGAACTTTTATTTAAATCTTTAACAGTTACAGGTATATATCCTCTGGAGCTCAGAATATTTAAAGCACTCTCTTTAGAATCAGCATCAACTTCACCTGATATTTTTTTCCCATTGCTGTTTAAAGCCTGATATATAAATTTATCCATAATATAAACACAATACAATATAAATAGATTGTCACATAATAAATTTCACAAGGCCT
>DAOWNP010000070.1 GCA_030642545.1 Desulfobacteraceae bacterium
GCAATTTTTTGGCTGCGCTGCACTAAGAAATTCTACGAGATTTATTCAATACGCTACAAAAACAAATAAACTTCCCTCATTCAAAATTCTAACCGAACACTACGGATATATTCCCACAAAACTTTAAAAACATGATCAAAATAAATATCAACTTAGTTTGGTACCGGCTGCAACAGGTTTATCTAAAGTTGCCATACTGCACCCATCGTCATCAGTTGCAGCAAGCATCATTCCATTGGATAAAATTCCCATAATTTTTGCAGGTTTGAGATTAACCACAATTACTGCCTGTTTTCCTATTAATTCAGCAGGAGAATATGTTTTGGAAATTCCTGCTACAATTACTCTTTTTTCACCAATATCCACTTCAAGCTTTAAAAGCTTTTTTGCTTTAGGTACTTTTTCTGCTGAAATAATTGTTGCAACTCTAAGATCCACTTTTAAAAAATCTTCAAAACTTATTTCAGGCTTAATTTCAAGTTTCTTTACAGATAATACTTCATTTTCTTTATCTTTATTTTTTTTCTGGTCAATTCTTGGAAAAAGAATCACAGTTTTTAATATTTTTGTGCCGGGTTTTATTTCGCCCCATTTTTTGAGTAGATCAAGATCAAAAAAGAAAGATTCGGAATTCAGCCCTAAATGTGTCTGCATTGTTTTTGCTGTCTCAGGCATAACAGGATATATAAGACCAGATATAATTCTCAAACCTTCTAAAAGCCAATACATAACAGCTTCAAGCTGTCCCCTGTCTGATTTTTTTTTAAAAAGAACCCAGGGAGCAGAACTATCTACAAATCTATTCATATCTCCTATAAATTTCCACACAGCCATAAGAGCTTTATGAAATGCAAAAACCTCCATATTTTTTTCAAACTCTATAACTGCATCGCAGGCATCTTGTTTTAAATTACTTAACATGCCTTCATCATATTTCACATCATAATCTGGAACTATACCGTCAAAATATTTATGAACCATAGCTAAAATCCTGGAAAATAAATTTCCAAGATCATTTGCAAGATCAGAATTTATTTTCTGCACAAAAGCTTTTTTTGAAAATGTTGAATCTAATCCAAAAGCCATCTCTTTTGATAGAAAATATCTAAATGCATCTGTACTGGAAATATTTTTAAGATCTATAGGCTCTATAACATTACCTAACGTTTTTGACATTTTATATTCATCCACATTCCAGTAGCCATGAACATTAAGATGTTTATATATATCAATACCTGCGGAGTGAAGCATAATCGGCCAGTAAATCCCATGAGGTTTTAAAATATCCTTACCGACAACATGCTGAGATACCGGCCAAAATTTTTTAAAATTTTTATTTTCAGGATAACCTAATGCTGAAATATAGTTTATTAATGCATCAAACCACACATAAGTAACATAGTTTTCATCAAAAGGCAAAGTAATTCCCCATTGAAGTCTTACTTTTGGTCTTGAAATACAAAGATCCTCAAGAGGTTCTTTTAAAAACGCCAAAACTTCATTTTTATATCTTGCAGGCCGTATAAAATCAGGATTTTTCTGTATATGATCAATAAGCCAATCCTGATATTTACTCATGGAAAAAAAATAATTGGACTCTTTAACTATTTCAGGTTTTTTATCATGATCAGGACATTTTCCATCTACAAGCTCTCTTTCTGTATAAAATCTTTCACATCCTTTACAATAAAGTCCTTCATATTCACTGTAATATATATCTCCTGAATCATAAATTTTTTGTAAAATCTGTTTTACAAGTTTTATATGTTCTTTATCAGTTGTTCTGACAAAATAGTCATATTCTACTTCAAGCTCAGACCACAATTTTTTATAAAGCCCGCTTATATGATCTACATAAGCCTTGGGAGTTTTCTGTTCTTTTTTTGCAGCTTCAACAATTTTATCACCATGCTCATCTGTCCCTGTAAGCAAAAAGGTTTCATATCCTTTCATTTTGTAAAATTTTTTTACTATATCTGCACAAATTGTAGTATAGGCATGCCCGAGATGAGGTCTTGCATTAACATAATATATAGGGGTTGTTATATAAAAAAGGTCTTTCATATTTTTCCTTAATCATCATAATCTATTTCATCAATTGGTATCTTTATTTCCAAATTATCTTTTGTTTTCACCAAAACACTACTGTTTATAAGGTTTTGACGGATAACTCGTCCTGTTCCTGCATCTGTTTTTACTTTTTGTCCTATTTTAGGAAATTTTTTCTTCAGATACCTGTATGCATCATCTTCAAATGTAAGGCAACACATTAATCGCCCGCATTGGCCTGATATTTTTGTAGGGTTTAAAGAAAGCCCCTGATCTTTAGCCATTTTAATAGAAACCGGCTGAAATGTTTCAATAAATGCAGAACAACATATAACCCTGCCGCACCGCCCTATTCCTCCACAAATTTTAGCATGGTTTCTTATACCTACCTGACGCATTTCAATTCGCTTTTTATATTTTTTTACCAGCATTTTTACTAATTGACGAAAATCAATTCTTCCATCTGCTGTAAAAAAAAATATTAGCTTTGCTGTATCAAACGTACTCTCAACAGAAAAAAGACTCATCTTAAGATTAAGCTTTTTTACACATTCAAGACAAAATGCATATGCATCTTTTTCTGTTTCAATATTTTTCTCCCGCTGGTCAAAATCTTCCTTACTCGCTACACGAAACACCTTTTTAAGAGGTCTTTTAGATTTTCGCTCGCTTTGCATGACCGGCTCAGATGCCACTATACCAAAGCCTAAATGCTGCTCTGTTTCAACTATAACCGACATTCCCAAAGACAAAACAAATGCTCCACAATCAAAATCATAGATTTTACCTGCTTTTTTAAATCTTACTCCTACAACTTTTCCCATTTTTATTTTCCAAAAATATTATATGTATAACTGTTTTTTTAATATCAAAGCATCAAGCATCAACCGCTTGTTAAAATTTTTATCTGCCTTCTGTAAAATCATATCAATAGTATAAATAGAGGAAATTAAGGAATCTGTATCTTTTGTTTTTGATAATAGATCTATTTTATCCTTTAAATCATCAAAAACAAGCAAATTTTTATGATATTTAACAATCACGAGATCTCTCAAATAAATTTTGATGATTTTTAGATACTCCGAAAAATTTTTTTTAGATAATTTTTCTGAAAAAATAAGTTTTTCCGCAACAGAACTGTTTAAAAGCATATCTAATTCATTTATCAGACTGCATCTTAAATCAATCCAATTGTTATCAGACATAAAAACCGCTTTTTCAAGATTTCCCCTGGCAAAAGATGCAATAAGTTCTGCTCTTTCCAAAGGTATTTCACATTTTTCTATTAGAATTTTTATTAAATACTTAAAAGGAACAGGATAAAACCTGATATTCAGGCAGCGTGAAACAATTGTAGGAACAAGATCAACTGTTTCTGTTACCGTCAAAATAAACGATGTGCCTGACGGAGGTTCTTCAAGCATTTTTAAAAGAGCATTAGCAGCCTCTTTGTTCATTTTATGAGCATCACATATTATTATAACACGAACTCTGGCTTCATTCTGCTTATACATAAGAATTTTGCCAATCTCCCTGATTACACTTATTTTTATTAATCCATTATCAGGTTTAATAATAACAATATCAGGATGAGTCCCGGCTATAATTTTTTTGCAGGATCTGCAGTGAGTACAAGGCTTACTGTTTGTCTCGTTAATTACCTGATCACAATTTGCAGCCATGGCAAAATAAACAGCACCTGCTTTTTTCCCTATCCCATCTATCCCTGAAAAAACTAATGAAAAAGACGGCAAAGCTCTTTTTTCTAACATTGACTCTATCTGCTCTAACTGAGTTTGCTGGAATTTAAGAACTTCAAACCATAAAAGAGTATCAATACTTTTCACGTTTTAATAATCTACTCTATCCTTAAGTTCCTTGCCGCATTTAAAAAAAGGAAGTTTTTTTTTAGCTATATTAACTTTTTCTCCTGTTTTGGGATTCCTGCCTACATAGTCTTTGTATTTTTTTACAGTAAAACTGCAAAGGCCCCGAACCTCGACTCTTTCATCTTTTGCCATAGCATCTGCCATAGAATTAAAAAATATATGCACAGCCATTGATGCTTCTGTTTTAGAAATATCCGTTTCTATCTTTAAGGCCGAAATCAAATCCAGTTTGTTCATAAATTCTCCTATCAAAAATACATCAAAATTTTATTTAAACATAAAATAATAAGATGTCAAGCAGTTATAGCTTACACTTTGATATCTAATAACCAATCCCTTTTATTTTATTAATGATTTAGGAATCAATTCAACATCACATCTATTAATATTGACAGCTGCATATTGCCCTAATGTTTCAATATTTACAATAACCCTGTCTTCTCCTGAATAACTGGAAAAAAACCCTTCAACTCCTTTAAAAATACCATTTACAACTATAATTCTATCTTTTAACTTAAAGTAAGTCCCTGTTTCTATTTTTTTTTCTGCTGAAACCATAATTTTTAAAGATTCAATATTATTATCAGGAACAGCAATCGCTCCTTTGCTGTTACCAATAAACCGAACAACACCTGAGGTCTTTAATACATTTAACTGAGCAGCCGGTTTTGAATTTGTACGAACAAAAATATAACCAGGAAAAAGTGGGGCTTTATAAAAAAGCTTTCTGTCAAGCCTTTTGCTTTTTACAGTTATCAATGGAGAAAAAACTTCCACATTCTTTTTGACCAAGCTATTATATACAACATTTTCAAATCTGCTTTTTGTATGAACTACATACCAGACTGACATTAGCTTTTTAGAGATTTCCATAATAATAAAAATAAATTAAAAAAATTTAGAGTTTAGGGAAAAAGAAAAGGAACTGATATCCCTGCAATATCATTACCATACACTTTCCAAAGAAGTTCCTGCAACATCTTCTCCAAATCCACCAAGTCCATTAAGACTTATTAAGAAAAAATACTGCCTCTCGTATTCTTTATCAATGTATTTAAAAGTTAATGACCAGCATGAAGGGGAATATTTAAAACCTGCACCTCTTTCTACATCAATATCATTTAAAGAATCATATTCATATGTTCCAAGTATGCTTATTTTATCTGAAATTACAAGACTTAAATCAAAAAAAAGTGACTCATTTGTATTTTTACCATACCTGTGTTCAATAAAAAACAGATCGCCCCGTAAGGTATTTACCAAAAAAGAAACATTATGTGAAACAAACAAACTGTCATAAACATCCCAATTAGCATCTCCTGTTATTGATAAGTATGGAAGCGGTGTGAATAACAACTCCATGTATACAGGATAAAATGGCCTGCTGTCTTCATTTTCATCTTTTTCTTTGTCTATATCATAGCTCTGTTCTAATTTTAACCGGCAAAACTGGTTATATGTATATCCATATACAGGATCCAAACTATTTTCCGATTCCGGTTTAATATAGCTGCTCCTTGCTGTAAAAGTATTTGTAACAGAATATGTTATAAGATTTGTTTTTGCTATTCTATCTATAAAATCAAAATATGGATATTTTTCCTGATCCTGCTCTGGTATATAATTATAAATAACCTGCGGCCGTATTGTATGTTTTATCTTCTCTATACCTGAGAGTCCTGTATCGAAAATCTTAAAAAGATCTGTATAAGCATCAAGTCTAATATCGTATATTCCTCTTTGACTGGAGTTTTTATACAAATTATCTCTTTTTTCATCCATTTTCCACAGAGTGCTTCTGTATCCTATTGAAGGCTCTATATTAATTTTATCTGCTACAGCAAACGGCATATAAACCCTTGGGTAAATATCTGCTCTGTGTCCCTTTATACCATCTTTACTGTAAAACCATGTGTATTCAGAATGCATATCATAATATATGCCGCTGTTATATATAGGATTTCTTATAATACCAAACTCTATATATGGAAGTTTTTGCAAAGTAGTATCAGTTTCATCATACCTTCTTAAAATCACATTATCATACCATCTTATTTCTGTATTTAAAAAATAGTTTCCCCAGTATTTTCCAGCATATACACTATTTACTCTAACTACACTGTCATAACTGTCAATCTGCCGCATAAATTCATTTAAAAAAAATTGTTCTGTTTTATCAAATCCTGAATAACCACTTTGGAATTCTCTTAAATAATCCTGATCACTTACAATATCTATATCAATCTTTCCAAACCACCCAAAAGCGAGTTTTTGGTCATGCTTCATTCTAAACCAGTATCTATCGCTATTTGTACGCATATAAGAATCATGATCATACCCCCAGTCAGAGTCTATATCAAAAGCATCATTTAATTTCTTGTCATTTAAAAAATCAAACATTATCGTGCCTTTTGAAACTTCATCCCACACATATCTGTATTCAACCCCTAATTTCAACCCTCTATAACTCATAAAATGTTCATAAATTGTCAGATCTGAACTTTCGTTTATCGCCCAGTAAAAAGGCTGCAAATGCTCAAATCCTTTCCGGTCAGAAAAACCAAAGCCAGGAGTTAGAAAACCTGTCTGCCTTCTTTGTTTTAACGGAAAAAACATAAAAGGTGAGTATAGAACAGGAATTTTTTTTGCCCATAAAACTGCATTATTCAAATGACCATAACCTTCAATAGTTAGATCTACATCAGTAGCAGTTATTTTCCAGTCAGGATTGTCACCATCACATGAAGTCAAACTTCCTTTATTTATAAAATAACTGTTTTTCCCTCTCTTTTCTATTCTATCTCCTGTTATATAAAAATGATTTGCCTGCAAGAAAATAACACCTTTATAAATTACCCCGGTTTGAGCATCAATATCAAGCTCCATAGCATCACCAGTTAATATATCTTTGCCTGCAGTCATTATCACATTTCCACTGGCATAAAGCTGTTTTGTATTATTATTTAATCTTACAGAATCTGCTTTTAAAATTTTTGTATCACTAATAACAGAAACATTTCCCCATGCAGAAATTATATTCATTTCCTTGTCATAATCCATTTTATCAGATAGAATCTTTACAGGCTGTTTGCTATTGGATTTAAAAAATACATCTCCTGTTGTTTGTCCAAATAAACATTTTGCAGAAAATATCAGTATTAATACAAACAATACAAAACAAATCAAACAATAATTTTTTACAAACAAAACATAACCTATTATAAAGTTTTAAAATGGGAGGAAAAGAGACTAAATTTAAAAACATATAAAAATCGTTTTACTTAAACAATCCGTTTTTTACAAGACGAATCCTTCAATATTTATTGATAAAATTAATTTTTAATTTTAAAATAAGGTGAAAAAATGAAAATATTACTGACCAATGATGATGGTATTTTTGCAAAAGGTCTTTGGGAATTATATATCTGCTTTTCAAAATCACATGAAGTTGCAATTATTGCTCCTGATCGTGAAAGAAGTGCTATAGGACATGGAATTACTCTTTACGAACCCCTTAGAGCATCAAAAATTAAAACAGATAATAACGACCCTGTCTTTGCTGTCAACGGCACTCCAGCAGATTGCATAAAGCTCGCTCTATTGGAGCTCCTTGACTTTGTTCCTGACATGGTAATTTCCGGAATAAATCCTGGAGCAAATGTTGGCACAAACATTAATTATTCAGGAACAGTTGCAGCAGCAAGAGAAGCTGCTTTATATAAAATCCCGGGAATTGCTGTATCTATTTACAGCAATTCCCCAAACTTTTACAAAGAAGCTGCAACTTATACTGAAATGCTTGCTAATAACATTATGGAAAATAAATTACCTGAACAAACATTTCTTAATGTTAATATACCAGACCTGCCATTAGAAAAAATTTCAGAAACAAAGATTTGCAGACACAATGTTTCCATGATTTCTGAATATATTGACAAAAGAATAGATGTAAGAAAAAACAAATATTACTGGCACGGATGCAGAACAAATAATAACTTTGGAGATCCCAATATTGATGAAGCAGCTTTAAATAAAAAATATATATCCATAACACCAATAAAATGTGATATGACTGATTATAATTTTTTAGAACCTTTAAAAACATGGGAATTTAAAACAAAAAATTAAAATGAAAAAAAAAATGATTACTGATTTAAAATCAGGAGACATTGTTAACGATAACTTTATTATTGCCGAAAAAAGTATTTCAAAAAAAAAAGACGGGAACAGTTTTTTAAATATAACATTGTCTGACAAAACTGGCACTATAAAAGCTGTTATGTGGGATAATGCAGATGAAACAAATTTAAAAATACAAAAGGGCACACCATACAAAGTTTCCGGTAATGTTTCAGAATACAGAAACAGCCTTCAATTTATAATTAAAAAAATAGAAGAAATAAACCCGCAGGATTTGGATTATTCTGATTTTCTTCCATCTACACAACATAATACAGATGATATGTTTGACCGCCTGTTAATTATTTTACAATCTGTTAATGAGCCAAATTTAAAACTTTTATTAAATTCTTTTTTTACAGACGAAATATTTATTAAAAATTTCAAGCTTGCTCCTGCTGCAAAACACATGCACCATGCTTATCTTGGAGGGCTTTTGGAGCATTCACTTTCAACAGCAATACTTGCTGATAAGATTTCAGGCCATTACAAAGGCATTAATAGAGACCTTATGATAACAGGGGCAATCCTGCACGATATCGGTAAAATAACAGAATTTGAATATACAACTCATATTGATTATTCAGATAAGGGAAGACTTTTTGGTCATATTGTTTTGGGTGTTGAAATGATAACAGACAAAATTAACAATATAAAATCTTTTCCAAATGAACTTGAAATGTTGCTCAAGCATATGATAATCAGCCATCATGGAGTTCGTGAATTTGGATCTCCCGAGACTCCAAAAAGCCTTGAGGCTGTGCTATTAAATATGATAGATGATATTGATGCCAAAATAACAGGAATAAGGCAGTTTATAGATAATAACACAGAAGACAACTCTTCATGGACACCTTTTAACAGGCCATTGGAACGTTTTTTTTATAAAGGCAGGTAAGTCATAGTTTTAACAAAGGAATATTAATGTTTATTACCCTTGAAGGGATAGAAGGTGCAGGCAAAACATCTCAAATTCCAAATATTAAAAAATTTTTGCTTTCCCGAGGATTTACTTTGATTACCACCAAAGAACCTGGAGGATCATTTTTAGGAAAAAAAATAAGAGAAATATTGTTAGATCCTGAAAACAAAAAAATATCCCCTCTGTCTGAGATGCTTCTTTATCAGGCTGATCGAGCACATCATGTAAAAGATATAATAGAACCGGCCATAAAAGCAGGCAAAACTGTACTATGCGACAGGTTTACTGATGCCACTTTAGCATATCAGGGTTTTGCAAGAAATCTTGATATAGATAACATAAAAATGTTAAACAAACTCGTTACAAAAAAAATAGTACCTGATTTAACCATTCTTTTCGACCTGTCTCCTGAAATAGGGCTTAGACGTGCATGGGAACAGATAGATTGCGGTGAACGATCAAATAAAGAGACCCGGTTTGAAAAAGAGAACTTACTTTTCCATGAAAAAGTAAGAGCAGGATACTTAAAAATTTTAGAATTTGAACCCAAACGATTCAGAATTGTTGACGCATCTAAAAATTTTGATAATGTATGGAACCAGATTCGATCTATATTATTAACTTATATTAAGGAACGCGGACAAAACAACTTCCGCAATTATACATAATAGATTCAGGCCATCTTTGCCCGATCTAAAATCACAAAAACATCAAAAGAGCAAGCTATTCCATCTGTTTTTGAGTTTTCAGATCGAACA